>DASUGR010000086.1:0-10466 GCA_036273915.1 Planctomycetota bacterium
GCGGCTCGATCGCCGCCCACTGGTCCTCGGTCAATCCATGCCTGTTCACTCGTGCGACCACGCCTGCATCTCCTCGGCGCGTCGCGGCGGAGCCTACCCTCTAGATCGGTCGGGTTTGCGGGTTTTCAGACAGGACCTAGCCCGGGGCTAGGGAGGGGCCTCTCCGGGCGACAGGTCCAGCGCGTGCACATGGCATTGGGGCGGCACAAGCGCCCTTGGCCTTCGTTCGCCGGCCGCGGGAACGGGGGGCGGTGTCCGCCGCTCAGGTGATGGCCGCCTTCGCCGGCCCGGAGTGCGCCTTGGCCATCGATGCATGGTGCGCTTCCGTGCGGGGCGCGTTCCGCGAAGAGTCCCCGGAACGTGGCCGATCTGCTGAACGAGCACGGGGTCGCGCAGACGCAAGACGACCCGGCCCGGGGCTCCCTTCGCCTGCACCGACGTCCGACGTTGCGCGGATCCCGCCGCTACAGCACCGGGATCGGCGTCTGCTCGGGCGTCTTGACGGTCTGCGCGGCGGCCTCGCGGGCGACTTTCAGCCTCCGCAGCCGCGCCACGGCCCGGCGCACGAGCGCCCAGCGGTACGCCGTGATGTGGTACATCTGCCGGATCTCGTCCGTGAGCTTCGTGTGCCAGTCGCGCACCTTGCCGTAGAACTCGAGCCGCTCGAATCTCCCCGACTCGAAGATCTCCTGCAGCTGGTCGTGCCGGAGCAGGAAGCTCGGGCCCGTGCTCGCGAGCGCCTCGTCGTACGCCACCTTGAGCACGAGGATCACGCCCTCCCGGTGGATGCAGATGTCGCTCGCCGCGAGCCGGTCGCCGTAGCGGCACTGGTAGACCGTCGCCTCGCCGCGCTCCGCGTACGCCTCGAGCATCCGCGTGTAGAAGATGCCCTGCGCGTTGTCCGCGGCGACCGCCGTCCCGTTCTCGCCCTTCCAGCCGGACGACTCGAGCGCGCCGTACTCCGCCACCGCCCGCGCCATCTCCGCGGGCTCGGTGATGGTCAGGAGCCGCGGGGGCGTCCCCGCCTCCTCCAGCCGCCGCCGCCTCCTCCGGATGTTGCTGCGCATGTTCTGCGGCCGCTTCGCCCAGTAGTCGGGAAACGTCCCCTCGATCGTGATCCGCGACGTCTCGATGTAGTCGAGCGTCCGGAGCCGCGGGGTCGTCGCCGGCCGCGCGAGGATCTCGGGGTCGATCTGGGTCACCCCGCACGCGAGCGTGACCCCCGGGATCTCCTTCGCGAGCGAGCGGAGCAGGTCCTCCGAGGGCGGGTGCTTCGCGTCCGACACCCACGCGCCCAGCGGTCCCTGGGAGGGCTGGAAGGTCTGCCAGCGCGCGAACCCCTTCGGCTGGAGCACCGCCATCGCGCCGTCGTGCACCGCGAGCAGCTCGCGGCCGGTCCCGAAGACCTCGAGGAGCAGGCCGATGAACTCCGCGTCGAGCAGCTGGGTCCGGGGTCCGCGGTCGTTGAGCGCCTGCCAAGCGCCGGCGTGCGCGGCGAATTCGCGCGCGGGGAGGATCTTCCAACGCATCTGCGCTATCCCTCTTTTTGCAGTGGGGCCTCCGCGACCGGCGTCGTGGCCTGTTCCGCCTTCGCCTTCTTGAAGTGCGCGAGGAGCCGCGGGGCGAAGGCCCAGCGGAACGCCGTCACGTGGTACATGACCCGCGACTCGGCGGTCCACTTCGTGTGCCAGTCCATCACCTTGCCGTAGAACTCGATCCGGCGGACCGTGCCCGACCGGAAGATCTCCGCGAACTCCTCCTCGCGCATCAGCATCGCCGGCGAGGTCTCGGCGAGATCCTCGTCGTACGTGGTCTTGAGGATGATCAGGACGCCGTCGCGGATGATGCAGAGGTCGCTCGCCGCGAGCCGGTCGCCGTACCAGTAGCGGTATACGACAGCCTCGCCCGTCGCCGCGAACGCCTCCAGCATGCGCGTGTAGAAGCGTCCCTGCGCGTTGTCGGCGGCGACCGCGGTCCCCGACCCGGCCTTCCAGCCCTTCGACTCGAGCGCGCCGTACTCCGCTACCGCCTTCGCCATCGCGGCCGCCTCCGTCACCCGCTCAAGCCGCGGCGCGATGCCGCTGTCCGCGAGCCGGTGGCGCCGCCGCCGGTGGTTCTTCTTGAGGTTCTGCCCCCGGGCCCCCCAGTACTCCTCGAACGTCCCCGTGACCGGCACGTGGGCCGTGCGGATGTAGTCCAGCGTCTGGAGCCGCGACGTGGTCGCCGGCCTGGCGAAGAACTCCGGATCGATCTGCGTGATCCCGCAGGAGACCGCGACGCCCGGCAGCCTCCTCAGGAGCCCGGCGAGCACCGCCTCCGACGGCGCGTTGGCCGCGTCGGACACCCACGCGCCGAGCGGCGCCTGCGAGGGCTGGAACGTCTCGAAGCGGCCGAAACCCATCGACTGGAGGATCGCCATC
The DNA here is from genome assembly GCA_036273915.1 of Planctomycetota bacterium. GTDB lineage: Bacteria > Planctomycetota > PLA2 > PLA2 > PLA2 > PLA2. The sequence continues at coordinate 2,421 of DASUGR010000086.1, forward strand.
GCGGAGGGGGCGTCCGGGTCCCCCTTGACCGCGAGCAGCTCGCGCCCGGTGCCGAACGCCTCGAGCAGGGGCGCGATGAAGCGCACGTCGAGGAGTGCGGTCTTCTCCCCGCGATCGTTGAGCGCCTGCCACTTCGCCGCCCACTCCGGGAACTTGCGGGCCGACATCACCTTCCAGCTCATCTCGGGTCTCCTTGGCGGACGGCGGCGTCGCGCACCTGGGCGACGATCCACGTGAGCTCCTTCCGCGTCATCTCCTGATGGCAGGGGAACTGGAGCACGGTGCGGCTGTACTCGAGGGCGACCGGATCGTCGACGCCGTCCCAGAGGAGCTCGCCGAACCGGACGATCGGCACGCCACTGCGCTTGAGCCTCGGGAAGACGCGTTCGTCCTCCACGAGGAGCGGGAACACATAGGGCACGACGCCTTCCGGCAGCGCCGGGAAGAGCGCCCTCGTGCCCGGGAGCCCGCGGAGCCCCTCGAGGAGGAACGCGTAGTTCTCGCGCCGGCGCCGCGCGATCCGGCGGCAGTTCGAGAGCGCGAGGACGAACCGCGTGAAACGCGAGGGGCGGCGGCCGACCCAGCTCTCGTCGAACTCGTGGCCGCCCGTCGGCACGTCCGTCCCGCGTGCCGGCGCCGCGCGCCGGTCGCGCAGCCGGTCCTTCAGCGCGAAGAGCGGCCAGAGCACCGCGCGGAGTACGGGCAGGCGGCCCATCTCCCAGCTGCGCTCGAGCGCGTTCACCATCGACTTCGCCTCGTAGCGCAGGCCGGGCCCCCGGAGCCCCTTCGCTTCGCCCCGCACGATCAGGCAGCCGCCCTCCTGCACCGCGAAGAACTTCCACGTCGACGCGATCGCGACGTCGCCCTTCGCGCCGACGTGGCCGAAGAACGCGTGCGCGCAGTCCTCGATGAGCGCGATCCCGCGGGCGTCGCAGAAGGCGCGGAGCGGCGTCATGTTCTGCGGGAAGCCGAAGTAGTGGATCGCGAGGAGCGCGCGCGCGCCGTCGGCCTTGCGCGCGAGGTCGTCGAGATCCACGGAGAGGTCGCGCCGGACGGCGTAGAAGACCGGCACCGCGCCCGCGTGCACGAGGGGCTCGACGATCGCCGTGCAGTGGTAGCCGGGGAGGAGCACCCGCGCGCCCCGTCCGATCCCGAGACGCTCGAGCGCGAGTGCGAGCGCCATCCGGCCGCTCACCGTGTGCACGACGCGTCCGGCGTCGAGGACGGAGGGCACCCCGCGCCGGAGCCCCAGCGTCCCCGTCGAGAGCACGGGGTGCGACGGGGCCTTGGCGGGCGGGTATTCCGGCGGCGCGGCCTCTAGGGTCTTGAGTTGCTCCATCCTGATGCGTCGCGCGGAAACGACGTTCCGCGGCCGTGGGCGGCAGAGCGCACGTCCCATGCCACGCGTCGCCGCGGGCGGGAAGAAGGGGGGTCCGGGGGGCGTCAGCAGCCGCCGTACCGCTCCGCGACGGAGCGCCAGACGGCTTCGTAGGCCCGGACCATGGCGTCGACGCCGAAGAGCTTTTCGCACCGCGCGCGGCCGCCGCGCCCGTGGGCCGCCCGCAGCGCGGGGTCGGCGAGGTAGCCCATGAGCGCCTCCGCGAGCGCGGCGTCGTCGCCGGGCGCGAAGAAACGCCCGGTCTCGCCCTCCGCGACGAGCTCCGGGTTGCCGCCGACGCGCGTCGCGACGACGGGCAGCCCGGTGGCCATCGCCTCGAGGATCGTGTTCGAGATCCCCTCGTTCTTGGACGCGAGCGCGAACACGTCGGCCGCCTGGAGGATCCGCGCGACGTCCGTCCGGTTGCCGAGGAGATGGACGCCGGGCCCCGCGAGCTTCTCCACCTCCGCGCGCGCTTTCCCCTCGCCGACGCACGCGAGGCGCGCCTCGGGGAAGCGCTCCTTGACCCGAGCGAACGCGCGGAAGAGCGTTCCATGGTCCTTGATCGGGTCGAGGCGTCCGACGCAGAGGATGAGGGGGGCTCCGGGGGGAGCCGAGAGCTCACGGCGCACGTCGTCGCCGGCGGGCGCGGGCGCGAACGCGTCTGTGTCGACGCCGTTGTAGATCTGGACGACCGGGCAGCGGACGCGCACGTCCCCCTTGAGCCACGTCTCGATGTCCCTCGACACGCAGGTCGTGGTCCGGACCCAGCGGGAGAGGAACCGCCGGATCCGCCGGCGTCGCGGGTTCGTGCCGTCGGGGTCGTCGACGCCCCAGCCGTGCTCGCCGTGGACGACGGCGCGGATGCCCGCGAGGCGCGCGGCGACGATGCCGTCGATGCCCGGCCAGTTGCGCGTGTGGACGACGCAGGGCTTCAGCTCGCGGAGCCAGCTGGCGAGGCGGAAGACGCTCCGGAGCGAGTTGCCTTGCGTCTTGCCGAGCACGCGCTGGCGGCAGCCGTCGGGCAGGTGGTGGGGGATGTCGCCGGCGAGGCTGATGACCTCGTGCTGGATGCGGTCGGCGGTCTTCTTGATGAGCGTGTCGACGCCCTTCTCGAGGCCGCCGGTGCCGAACCAGTAGACGACGTGGACGACGCGCAGCCGCCCGGCCGCGGTCGCCCGCTCGCGCTTCGTGTCCGTCGCCGTCTCCACGGTTCCCCTATGTATCGGCATTCCGCGCCTTGCTAGATTGGTCCCCATGAGGCGGCGCGAAGGAGCGCTCAGGGACCCGGCGCACGAGGGGTTCCGGAAGGTCTGCCGGATCCTGGGCCCGCTGATGATCCTCGGCGGCTTCGTGATGGTCGTCGTCGGGGTCTACAGCTTCTCCACTCGTTTCGACGAGCCCTTGGGGTTTCCGGTGCCGTTCGGGAAGCAGGAGACGAGGAAGCCGGACCTCTTCTGGCTGTGCTTCGTGGGCATGATGGTCCTCATCGGGGGGATCTGGCTCACGAGCATCGGCTACATGGGCGCCGCGGCGCGGTACGTCGCGGCCGAGACCGCGCCGGTCGCGACCGACGCGTTCAACTACGTGGCGCGCGGCGCGAGCGAGGGCGTGAAGCAGATCGCGGGGGCGGTCGCCGACGGGATCCGCGGTGAGGCAGGGGGCAAGGTCGTCGTCCGCTGCCACAAGTGCGAGGCGGGAAACGACGCCGACGCGAGGTTCTGCAAGGCGTGCGGCGCGGCGCTCGGGAAGAGCGTCACCTGCCCCGCCTGCAACGAGAGGAACGACCCCGACGCCAACTTCTGCGACAACTGCGGCGGCAAGCTGTCCTAGGGGAGGCCGCGAGGGCGCGCGACGCCCGAGGAAAGTGCGCCAGCGCTGGCGCACCTTGGTCGCCGCAAGACGTTGTCCCACGGTGCCTTGCGGACGCTCAGCAGGTCAACCGTTGGGGTGGCTAGCCCAGGTAGGCTTCCTTCACCTGCGGGTTCAAGAGCAGGCGCTTCGTGTCGTCCTCGAGCACGACGCGGCCCGTCTCGAGCACGTAGCCGCGCGCGGCGCGGTGCAGCGCGAGGTTCGCGTTCTGCTCGACGAGCAGGATCGTCGTCCCCTCCTCCCGGTTGATGCGCGCGATCTCGTCGAAGATCTCCTTCACGAGGATCGGCGCGATGCCCAGCGAGGGCTCGTCGAGCAGCAGCATGCGCGGCCGGCTCATCAGCGCGCGCCCGATCGCGAGCATCTGCTGCTCGCCGCCCGACAGCGTGCCGCCCGGCTGGTCCATGCGCTCCTCGAGGCGCGGGAAGAGCCCGAACACGCGCTCCATGCGCTCCTTCGCCGCCTTCGGGTCGCGCACCAGGTACGCGCCCATGTCGAGGTTCTCGCGCACGGTCAGGTTCGTGAAGATGCGGCGCCCCTCCGGGACGTGCGAGAGGCCGAGCTGCACGATCGCGTTCGGCGCGAGCGCCGCGATGTCCTTGCCGTCGAACGTCACGCCGCCGCGGCGCGGGCGGAGGAGGCCGGAGATCGTGCGGAGCGTCGTGCTCTTCCCGGCGCCGTTGCAGCCGATCAGCGTGACGATCTCGCCGTCGTCCACGTGCAGGTTCACGCCGTGGAGCGCCTGGATCCGGCCGTAGAAGACGTCGACGCCCTCGAGCACGAGCATCAGCACTCGCTCCCGAGGTAGGCCTCGATCACCTTCGGGTCGGCGCGGATCTCGTCGGGCGTGCCGTGCGCGATCCGCTCGCCGTGGTCGAGGACGTAGATGCGCTCGCAGATGCCCATCACGAACTTCATGTCGTGGTCGATGAGGAGGATCGTCAGGTCGAACTCGCGGCGGAGGTCCTTGACGGTCTCCATCAGCTGGGCCTTCTCGGTCGGGTTCATGCCCGCGGCGGGCTCGTCGAGGAGGAGGAGGTCGGGGTCGAGCGCCAGCGCGCGCGCGATCTCGAGCTTTCGCTGGTCGCCGTAGGGGAGGTCGCCGGGGCTCTCCGCGAGGACGTCGCCGAGTCCGAGCCGCCGGAGCAGCGCGGTCGCCTTCTCCGTGACGTCGCGCTCGACGCGGCCGAAGCGCGGGAGGCGGAGGACGGCGGCGGCAAAGCCGCACGTCTCCCGGGCGTGGCAGACGGCGCGGACGTTGTCGAGGACGTCCATCTCGCGCCAGAGGCGGATGTTCTGGAAGGTGCGAGCGACGCCCTTCCGCGCCATCTCGAAGTCGCGGGCGTGCGTGACGTCCTCGCCCTTGAAGCGGATCGTGCCGGACGTCGGCACGTCGGCGCCGGTGATGAGGTTGAAGCAGGTGGTCTTGCCGGCGCCGTTCGGGCCGATGAGGCCGACGAGGTCGCCCGCCGCGAGCTCCATGTCGACGCCGGAGACGGCGGTGAGGCCGCCGTACTGCTTCGTGAGGCCCCGCGCCTCGAAGATCACGCGGGCGCCTTCCTCCACGCGCGGATGACGTCGCCGATCTCGCGCCGCCCGAAGATCCCCTGCGGCCGGAAGATGATCATGAGCGCGAGCAGCAGCGGGAACTCCACCTGCCACCAGGAGGCGATCGCCTCCGGCGCGCGGTTGAGCAGCTGCTCGGTGGCGACGACGAGGAAGGCGCCGACCACGCACCCCGAGAGCGACCCCAGCCCGCTGAGGACGATGATCAGGAACATCTTGACCATCTCCATGAAGCTGAAGTTCAGAGGGTTGATGCCGCCCATGTAGTGCGCGAAGAGGCCGCCGGCGAGCCCTGCCACCGCCGAGCCCATCACGAACGCGAGGACCTTCGACCGCGTCGGGTCGATCCCGAGGAGCCCCGCGGCCGTCTCGTCCTGCGCGACCGCGAGGAGGCGCCGGCCCGGCAGCGACGTCAGGAAGTTCCGGAACGTCACGATCGCCGCGGCGCACGCGACCGCGACGATGCCCAGCACGAGCAACCGGAACGGTACGACCGTCTTCGGCGTGACCTTCATGAGGATGCGCGGCACCTCGATGCCGAGGCTCCCGCCGAGGAAGCGCGGAGGCGAGTTCTGCACGGCGATCCGCACGATCTCGCCGAACCCGAGCGTGGCGATCGCGAGGTAGTCGCCCCGGAGCCGGAGACACGGGATGCCGATCGTCAGCCCGCCGAGGGCCGCCACCGCCATCGCGAGGAGCAGGCTCAGGACAAAGAGCAGCGGGCCGGGCAACGACGGGCAGTTGATCGTGAGCCAGGTCGCGGCATAGGCGCCGAGCGCCCAGAATCCGTGGTGACCGAGGTGGAACATGCCGGCGCTGCCGTTGATCAGGTTGAGCGACACGGCGAGCAGCGTGTAGATGCCCACCGTGACCAGCAGGTTGAGCCAGAAGAGAAGCTCGCCGCTCACACCTTCTCCCGGACCGGCCGGCCGAGGATGCCGGTCGGCTTGAAGACGAGGATCACGATGAGGAGCGCGAAGGCGATCGCATCCTTCCACGCGAACGCCGCCTCCCAGCCGAGCCCCTCGCGGAGCGCGTAGGGGATGAGCGACTCGGCCGTGCCGAGCACGAGCCCGCCGAGGATCGCGCCGGGAATCGAACCGATGCCGCCGATGACCGCGGCGATGAACGCCTTCATGCCCGGCAGGAAGCCGGTCAGCGGCTCCACCTTCCCGTACGAGACGCAGTACGCGACCCCCCCGACGCCGGCCACGAACGCCCCGAGGAAGAAGGTCCACGAGATGACCCGGTTGATGTCGATCCCCATGAGCTGCGCGGCGTCCGCGTCCTCGCTGACCGCGCGCATCGCCTTCCCCATCCGCGTGCGCTTCACGAGGAACCACAGCACCGGCGTCCAGAGCGCGAGCGCGAGGATCACGAACCCGCGGGTCCATCCGCGGTCGAGCCGCCACTGCCGGTACACGCGCCCGTACCCCGCAGCGCCAAGGCTCGCCCGGGTCGTCTCGTCGACCGTCTGCCCGGCATCGACGACGCGCACCTCGTTCTCGACGACCTCGCCTCCGGTCGTCGTGATGCGCTTCACGGCGTAGAGGTTCGCGTCGGCCACGCCGTCGACGTCCGCGACGCTCATCCACTCCCGGGGCTGCGGATAGGCCTGCGGCTTCGCGCCCCAGGCCTTGATCGCGACGTTCTGGAGGATGAGGGAGACGCAGACCGCCGTGATGAGCGCCGCGATGCGCCCCGCGCGGCGCACGGGGCGATAGGCGATGCGCTCCGTCGCGACCGCGAGCACGCCGGCGCCGATCGACGCGGCGGTCAGCGCGACGACATAGGAGAGCAGGATGGGAAGGGGCTGGGGGAGGGGAAGGCGTTCGAGGCCGAGGTCGCGCAGCGCGAAGAACCCGAGGAACGCGCCGAACATGAAGAACTCGCCGTGCGCGAAGTTGATCAGCTTGATGATCCCGTAGACCATCGTGTAGCCCAGCGCGATGAAGGCGAAGATCGCCCCCAGCGCGAGCCCGTTGAGGAGGTAGTCCAGCACGGGTTACTTCGCGGGCACGACCTTGTAGAACTTGAGGCCTCCTCCGACCTTCACGATCACCGCGTCCTTCTTCGGCGTGCGGTCAGGCGTCGTGAGGTCGATGAACCCCGTGATCCCCTTGTACTTGGTCGCCGCGATCGCCTTCCCGAGCTCCTCCGGATCCTTCGGGTCCTTGCAGCGCTTCACCGCGTCCGCGAGGACCATCAGCACGTCGTAGCCGAGTCCGGCCATGGCGCCCGGAAGCTGCCCGAACCGCTTCTCGTAGCGCTTCGCGAAGTCCTGCACCGCCGCGTCGGGGGCGTCCGCGGCGAAGTGGGACGAGAGGAAGATGTCGGCGCTCGTGTCGCCCACGAGCTTCGGCAGCTCCGGCGAGTCGAACCCGTCGCCCGCGACGAGCGGGACGCCCTTCCACTTGTCGCCGGCCTGGCGGATCATCACGCCCCCCTCCGGGTAGTAGCCGGAGAAGAAGATGACCTGAGGCTTGTGGTTCGCGACGTTCTGGATCGCGTTCGCGAAGTCCGTGTCTCCCGACGTGTAGTACTCGAAGGCGAGCGTTCCTCCGCCCTCTTCGAAGGTCTTCTGGATGTTCTCGGCGAGTCCGGTCGAGTAGACCTGCGCCCTGTCCACGACGGCGACCCCGTTCTTCCATCCTTCGGTGAGCGCGAAGTTGGCGAGGACGGCGCCCTGGAAGCTGTCGTTGAAGCAGATGCGGCTCGCGAGCGGGCCGCCCTTCTCCGTGAGCGTGTCGTTCGTGCTCGCGGGCGTGATGACCGGGATCCCGGACTCCTTGGCGGCGAGCATGATCTGGAGGGTGTTGGAAGACGCCACGGACCCGAGGATCACGTTCGCGCCCTCGTTCTCGACGAGGGTTTTCGTCTGCAGGTTGGCGGTCTGGCTGTCGGATTTCTCATCCTTGAGCCGCAGGTCGAATTCGATCCCCTGCCCCTTGAGGTCGTCCTTCGCGAGGAGGATCCCGTTCCACGACTCCTCGCCGTAGGTGGCCGTGTTGCCCGTCATCGGGAGGACGACACCGACCCTCAGGGCCCCCGACGCGGTCCCCTTGTCGCCGCCGCAGGCGGCAAGGAGCGCGATCCAGATCCCGAGCAGGAGCTTCCCGAGCTTCATGCCGGCATTCTAGGGGGGTGGCTCCCAAGGGACAACCGCCGCCCCCGGAACCCCTCCGCCTCCTATCATGGCGCCATGCGCGCGCGCCTCGCGCTCCTTCTCG
>DASUGR010000087.1:0-5371 GCA_036273915.1 Planctomycetota bacterium
ACCGCGTCGGCCCGGCCGTGGAGGATCCCGATCGCGACCTTCTCGCGCGCGCCCTTGTCGAGCTTCGCCTTGAAGAAGTTGCCCGCGTGGGCCACGATGCCGTCGACGAGGTCCGGCTCCTCGCCCGCGAAGTAGTAGCAGAAGAAGGCCCCCTGGCTGTGGCCGTAGAGGTAGACGTTCTCGATCTCCGGCCACGTCTTCCGGAAGAGCCGGATGAGCTGGGCGACCTCGTCCCGATCCGCCTTGCCCTGGAGGAAGCCGCGGTCGGGGTTCTCGGACTCGGGCGCGACGACGAAGTCGTACTTGCGGAAGTGTCCAGTGTGGATCGGGTAGTTCCAGAAGGGCCAGCCGTACTTCATGCCGGTCCCGTGGAGCATGAGGATGAGCGAGGGGGGGCGGGGGCCCTTGTCGGGCACGCGGTAGAGGTAGGGCCGCTTGCCCGGCGAGGTCGCCTCGTACGTCTTCCCCGCGGCGAGCGTCGCGAGGGGCTCCGCCGGCTCCGGCTTCAGGTCTTGCGCCGCGGCGCCTGCCGCCAGCGCGAGGAGCCCCGGAATCCAACGCATCCCTCCCATGGTACGGAACGGGGCGGCGGGAGGTTCGTAACAGGGAGGCAACTCGGCGGGGTGCGTAGAATGGCGCCGTGAAGCCCGTCCTCCAGCTCGCCCTCGACTTCATCGACCTCCACCGGGCGCTCGGCGTCGCCCGGGAGGCCGTGAAGGGGGGCGCCGACTGGCTCGAGGTCGGGACCCCGCTCCTGAAGGCCGAGGGGCTCGAGGCGGTCCGGAAGCTCCGGGCCGAGTTCCCCCACGCGACCATCGTCTGCGACACGAAGACGATGGACGCCGGCCGCATCGAGATGGAGGCGGCGGCCAAGGCGGGGGCGAACGTCGCGACCGTGCTCGGCGCGGCGCCGGACGCGACCGTCCGCGAGTGCATCGAGGCGGGCCGCAACTACGGGATCCGCGTCGCGGTCGACCTCGTCAACGTCCCCGACCCGGTGGCGCGCGCGCGCGCCGCGGCGTCGTGGGGCGCGTCGCTCGTCGGCGTCCACTGCCCGATCGACCAGCAGATGGAGGGGAAGGACCCCTTCGGCGTGCTGCGCGACGTCGCGCGCGCCGTCGGGATCCCCGTGTCGGTCGCGGGCGGGATCAACAGCGAGACCGCCGCGACCGCCGTCGCCGCCGGCGCGTCGGTCGTCGTCGTCGGCGGGGCGATCACGAAGGCGGAGGACGCGGAGGATGCCGCGCGGCGCATCAAGCGCGTGCTCGACACGGGCGTCGCCGAGCGCACGGACCTGTTCAAGCGGGGCGGCGCCGCGGACGTCCGCGCGCTGCTCCAGCGCCCGTCGGTCCCGAACATCTCCGACGGCTACCACCACATGCCGGTGCTCGAAGGCCTCGCGCCGGTCGTCGCCGGCGTCCACATGGTCGGCCGCGCGCTCCCGGTGCGGGCCTACCCGGGAGACTGGGCGAAGCCGGTCGAGGCGATCGACGTCGCCGAGGAGGGCGACGTGATCGTGATCGACGCGGGCGGCGTCCCCCCCGCGCTCTGGGGCGAGCTCGCCACGCACAGCGCGGTGCAGAGAAAGCTCGCGGGCGTCGTCATCCACGGCGCCATCCGCGACACGCCGGAGATCCGGAAGCTCCATTTCCCCGCCTTCGCGCGCCACGTCACCGCGCGGGCGGGCGAGCCCAAGGGGTTCGGCGAGATCGGCGTGCCGATCGAGATCTCCGGGATCCGCGTCGAGCCGGGCGACTGGATCGTCGGCGACGACGACGGCGTGATCGTGATCCCGGAGGCCCACGCGGTCGAGATCGCGAACCGCGCGATGGACCGGCTCGAGTTCGAGAACCGGCTCCGGAAGGAGATCCAGGGGGGATCCACGCTCGGCAAGGTCGCGGACCTCTACAAGTGGGAGAAGCGATGAGGGGGGGCTCCGGGGGCCCTTTGCGCGTCGTGCTCAACGGCTGTGAGACCGACGTCCTGGGCGGCGCGACGATCGGCCAGCTCGTGGACCGCGTGGTCAAGGACCGCTCGCGCGTCGCCGTGGAGCGGAACCGGGAGATCGTCCCCCGCGCCCTCTACGACACGACGGACGTCTCGCCGGGCGACGTGATCGAGGTCGTGACGCTCGTGGGAGGCGGGTAATGGAACCGTTGCGCATCCGGGACCGCGTGTTCAAGAGCCGCCTGATCCTCGGGTCCGGCAAGTACAAGGACTACGACGAGATGATCGCGTGCTGGGAGGCCTCGGGGACGGAGTGCGTCACCGTGGCGCTCCGCCGCGTCGACCTGAAGCACGAGCGCGAGAGGCGGAACCTCCTCGACGTGATCGACCGGAAGCGCTTCACGATCCTGCCGAACACGGCCGGCTGCTACAACGCCGACGACGCGCTCCGCACGGCGCGGCTCGCGCGCGAGCTGGGCCTCGGCGAGATCCTCAAGCTCGAGGTGATCGCCGACGAGGAGACGCTCCTGCCGAACACCGCCGCGACGATCGACGCGACCCGCGTGCTCGCGAAGGAGGGGTTCTCGGTCTGGGCCTACACGAACGACGACCCCGTCGCCGCGCGCGCGCTCGAGGAGGCGGGCGCTGCGGCCGTGATGCCCCTGGGCGCGCCGATCGGCTCGGGCCTCGGCATCCTGAATCCCCGAAACATCGCGACGATCGTCGCGCGGGCGAAGGTGCCGGTCCTCGTCGACGCGGGCGTCGGCACCGCGAGCGACGTGGCGGTCGCGATGGAGCTGGGCGTCGACGCCGTCCTCCTGAACACCGGGGTCGCGAAGGCGAGGGACCCGGTCCTCATGGCGCGCGCGATGAAGCACGCGTGCGAGGCGGGACGCCTCGCGTTCCTCGCCGGCCGGATGCCGAGGCGGGAGATGGCCGCGCCCTCGAGCCCCAAAGAGGGCCGGTTCACCGGGTGACCGGGGCCATCGAGCCCGCCGAGATCCCGAGCCTCCTCCTGGCGCTCACGGGCGTCGTGCCGCTCGCGGTGCTCGTGCGCCGCCACCGCGCGGGACGGCCCCCGCTCCTCGCGGGGGAGCCGCCGTTCCGGAAGGTGGACCCCGAGATCCCGCTCCTCGTCGCGGGGACGCTCTTCCTCCTCTACGCGGCGGGCGCCCTCCAGGCGGCGTTGGGCGCGTTCGGCCCCGCGGGCGCGGCCGCCGCGATCCTCGTCCTCGCCGTCGCGGGGGTGGCCGCGGCGATCCTCGCGCGCCGCATCGTCCTCCGGCCGCGCGGCACGGCCATCGGGCGCATCGGCATGGGGCTCCTCGTCTTCTGGGCGGTGCTTCCCGTGGTGTTCCTCACCTTCCTCGCCTGCCGGAAGCTGGGCCTCCCGGAGCAGGCGCAGGTGGACGTGCTCCGGAAGCGCGGCGAGGGGTGGATCCCGCTCGCGCTCTCGGCGGTGCTCGTGGCTCCCGTGGTCGAGGAGGCGTGCTTCCGCGGCCTCTTCTATCCCGCGCTCCGGCAGCGGTTCCCGGTGCGGTGGGCGATCTCGGTCACGAGCATCGCGTTCGCCGCCGTCCACCCCCCGACGGTCTGGCTCCCGCTTGCGATCTTCGCCGCGGCGCTCGCGTGGCTCGTCGAGACGACCGGCTCCGTCCTCCCCGCGATCGCGGCGCACATGGCGCTCAACGGGCTCACGGTCGGCACCGTCCTCCTCGGCGGCTGACCTCCCCCCCGCGCCCCCCCTTTTTCGTATCCTCCCGGCCCATGGAGCGGCTGATCTCGCTCTTGGGCATCTTCACCCTCCTCGGCATCGGGTACGCCTGCTCCTCCGACCGCCGGAGGATCCCGTGGCGCGTCGTCGTGCTCGGCATCCTCCTCCAGGCGTGGTTCGCGCTCTTCCTCGTGAGGCCCGAGTGGGTGCGCCTCGCGGCGACGCTGACGTCGGCGGCCTGCCTCCTCGCGCTGCTGCTGCCGCGGGCCCTCGGGGAGTTCGCGGGCCTCGTCGCGCGGGGCCTCGGCGTCGCGGGCGCCGCGATCGTCCTCTGGGAGGCGTGCCGCCACCTCGACCGGCCGTGGTTCCTCGCGGCCGTGCTCGCCCTCGCGCTCGGCGTCGTGCGGCTGCCGGCGCGGCCGCGCGCGCTCGCGCTCCTCGCGGCGTCGTTCGCGGGCCTTCTCGCCGTGCCCGTGCTCCTCTGGGCGGGGCGGCTCCCGCCGGACTTCGTGTACCGCGCGCTCACGGGCATGGCCGCGGGGATCTCCAGGGTCGCCGGTTTCGCGACCGAGGGCGCGGCGTTCGTGTTCGGCGGGATCGTGCGCGAGAGCCCGTTCGTGTTCGCGATCGACGTGACCGCGATCCTCCTCGTCTTCAGCTCGCTCATGTCGGTGCTCTACTACGTGGGGATCCTGCCGCGGATCGTCGGGTTCCTCGGGCGCGTGCTCCACAAGGGCCTCGGCGTGTCGGGCGCGGAGTCGCTCGCGACCGCGGCGAACGTCTTCGTCGGCCAGACGGAGGCGCCGCTGCTCATCCGGCCCTACCTCGCGCGGATGACGCGGAGCGAGGTCATGGCGCTCATGACCGGCGGCTTCGCGACGATCGCCGGGACCGTCTTCGCCGTCTACGTGGGGTTCCTCGAGGGCGCCGGGCTGAAGCGCGGCGGCGCCGACCTCATCTGCGCGTCCGTGATGAGCGCGCCCGCTGCGTTCGTGTTCGCGAAGCTGTTCGTGCCGGAGACCGGGGTGGCGGAGACGCGCGAGGGCGGGGCGGCCGTGAGCAGGGACCGGATCGGCACGAGCCTCCTCGACGCGCTCGCGAACGGGGTCACGCAGGGCATCCGCCTGGCCGTGAACATCGGGGCGATGATCCTCGTCTTCGTGGCGCTCATCGCGATGCTCAATGCGCTCGTCGTGTTCGTCGCGCGGGAGGTGAGCCCCGGGAGCGACCTGAGCTTCCAGCAGCTCTACGCCTGGGTCTTCTGGCCGTTCGCGTGGCTCATGGGGGTGCCCGCGGAGGACTGCCTGCGCGTGGGGGAGCTCCTCGGCACGAAGACGATCTTCAACGAGTTCCTCGCGTACCGGCGGCTCGGCGGGATGATCCAGGAGGGCGGGATCTCGACGCGGGCGGCGGTGCTGTCGACCTACGCGCTCTGCGGCTTCGCCAACTTCGGCTCGATCGGCGTGCAGTTGGGCGGTCTCTCGGCGCTCGCGCCGGAGCGGCGACCCGACTTCGCGCGGCTGGCGCTCCGGGCGATGATCGCGGCGGCGCTCGCGTGCCAGCTCACCGCGTGCATCGTCGGCCTCATCGGGGACTTCTGATCCGGCGCGGAGGCCGCGGACACGCCGCTCCGCGGTCAGAACGGGACGCCGATGATCCGCGTCTCGAAGACCATCCGGTCGCCGACGAACCCCTGCGCCTCGAAGATCG
>DASUGR010000088.1:0-5737 GCA_036273915.1 Planctomycetota bacterium
CCGTGCCGGTGGGCCGGGCATTGTCAGGCCGGCTTTCGCCCCGGCGGGCCTCACGGCCCCGATTCGGCGTGGGTTCTTCTCATGCCGTACACCCGTACCGTACAGGGGGGACAGGCCGCGCGAGCTCCGGCCGGCGCTGCCGGCGGCTGCCGAACTCGAAGAGGCCACAGTCGCCCCGCGGCCCCGCCGCCCCGCCCGGGCTCCGGCACGCCGGGCGCTTGCCGCGCCGCGCCGCGCCGCGGCCGTGTCGCGTCGATCCGACGCCCTCGGGTCTCGCGTCGCATCAGATCGACGTGGACCGCCCCCCAGCCCCCCCTTCTTCCTCGGCCCGCCTTTTGCCGGTAGTCTTCCCGTGATGGCCGAGCCCCGCGCCCCCGCCACGTCCGGAGAAGGGACCAAGGACCAGATCCGGGCCTTCATCTGCCGCCGCTTCCCGCTCGCGGTCACGGCCGGCGTCACGGACGAGGACTCGCTCCTCGACTCCGGCATCATCGACTCGCTCGGGATCCTCGACCTCGTCGCGTTCCTCGAGAAGACCTACGGCATCCGGATCGGCGACGAGGAGCTGAACCCGGGGAACTTCGACAGCATCGCGAGCGTGGCCCGCTTCGTCGCGGCGAAGAAGGCCTAGGAGGGGGCGTGGCCTACCTTCTCCACCACCTCCTCGAGGAGACGGCGGGGCGCCTCCCGCGCAAGGAGGCGGTCGTCGACAGGGAGCGGCGCTTCGACTACGGCGAGCTGCTCGCCGCCGCCTCGACCTGCGCCGGCCTCTTGAAGGACGTGGGTATCGCGCGCCGCGACCGCGTCGCGATCTTTCTCGACAAGTCCTTCGAGGAGGCGGCGTCGATCTTCGGGATCAGCCGCTCCGGCGGCGTCTTCGTCCCCTGCAACGCGCTGCTGAAGCCGCCCCAGGTCGCGCACATCGTGAACGATTGCGGCGTCAAGGTGCTCATCACGAACGGGCTCCGCTGGAAGATGCTCGAGGAGGCGCTCAGGGATGCGCCGTCGCTCGAGCGCGTGCTGCTCGTCGACGACCCCCGCGGCGCAAAGGACCCCCGCGTGGTCGCGCGCGTCTTCGACGAGCCGCGCGCCCCCGGTGCCGAAAGCCCCTGCATCGGCGAGGATCTCGCTGCCATCCTCTACACCTCGGGTTCCACCGGGCGCCCGAAGGGGGTGATGCTCTCGCACGGGAACCTCCTCGCCGGCTCGCGGATCGTCTGCACGTACCTCGGGATCCGGGAGGAGGAGCGGATCCTCTCCGTGCTCCCGTTCAGCTTCGACTACGGGCTCAACCAGCTCGTCACGTCGGTGGAAAGGGGCGCGACCGTCGTGCTCCTCTCGTTCCGGTTCGGCGACGAGATCGTGCGCGCGATCGCGAACGAGCGCGTGACCGGCCTCGCCGGCGTGCCGACCGTGTGGGCGCTGCTCGCGGGCGCCGCGCCGTCGCTCCCGAAGACCCCGCTCCCGACGCTCCGCTACCTGACGAACAGCGGCGGCGCCGTGCCGACCGAGACCGTGCGGAAGATCCGCGCGCTGCTCCCGCACACGGACTTCGTGCTCATGTACGGGCTCACCGAGGCGTTCCGCTCGACCTACCTGCCGCCGTCGGAGATCGACAGGCGGCCGGGCTCGATGGGGAAGGCGATCCCCGAGACCGAGATCATGGTCGTGAGCGAGAAGGGCGAGCGCTGCCGGCCGGGCGAGGTGGGCATCCTCGTCCACCGCGGCCCGACCGTCTCGCTCGGCTACTGGAACCGGCCGGAGGACACGGCGCGCGTGCTCCGCCCGAACCCGCTCGTCAAGCAGCACGAGGGCCAGGACACCGTCTGCTGGTCCGGCGACCTCGTGCGCATGGACGAGGAGGGGTACCTCTACTTCCTCGGCCGCGGCGACGCGATGATCAAGTCGAGCGGCTACCGGATCAGCCCCTCCGAGGTCGAGGAGGTGCTCATGGCGTCCGGGCTCCTCGCGTCGGTCGCGGTGATCGGCGTGCCCGACCCCGCGGTCGGCGAGCGCGTGCACGCGGTCGCGGTCGCGGTCGCGGGCAAGCCGCGCGACGCCGAGCCGATCCTCGCCCGCTGCGCCAAGGACCTCCCGGCGCACATGGTGCCGCGCGAGATCGAGTACGTGGACGAGCTTCCCCGCTCCCCGAACGGCAAGGTGGACTATAAGCTCCTGAAGGCGCAGCGCGCCGCGGGGCAAGTGGCGTAACAGGATGCACCCCCTCCTGCCCTCGCTGCTCCCTCACTTCCCCCAACGAGACGGCGAGATGACGGTGGGGGGGATCCTCGTCTCCGAACTCGCGCGCGAGTTCAAAACGCCGCTCTACGTCTACGACGCGGCGACCCTGCGCGCGCGCCTCGCGCTGCTGCGCGCGGCGGTGCCGCAGGCGGACGTCTACTTCTCGGTCAAGGCGAACCCGAATCCCGCGGTGATCTCGGTGTTCTCGAAGGCGGGCGCGGGGCTCGAGGTCGCGTCGGCGGCCGAGTACCTGCGCGCGCGCGCGGGCGGCGGGAAGCCGGAGCGCATCCTCTTCGCCGGGCCCGGCAAGGGCGAGGAGGAGCTTCGGCTCGTGGTCGAGAAGGGCATCGGCGAGATCCACGTCGAGTCGCGCGAGGAGATCGCTCTGCTCTCGAAGCTGGGGGGGTCCGGGGGCCGGGGGCCGGTGCCGGTCTCCGTCCGCGTGAATCCGAAGGCGGACGTCAGCGGCGGCGCGATGCGGATGGGCGGGCAACCCGCCGCGTTCGGCTTCGACGAGGAGATCCTCGACGAGGTCGTTCGCGACATCTGCGCGCGGCCGGGGCTCTCGTTTCAGGGCATCCACATCTTCGCGGGCACGCAGATCCTCGACGCGAAGGTGCTCCTCGCGCAGTGGGGCCGCGCCATGGACGTCGCGCGCCGCGCCGCGGAGGTCGCGGGGCGGCCGGTCAAGACGATCGACCTCGGCGGCGGCCTCGGCGTCCCCTACTTCGGAAACGAGAGCGAGCTCGACCTGGCCGCGGTGAGGGCGGGGGCCGCGGAGATCTTCAAGGGCGTGAGCGCGCGCGTGATCCTCGAGCCGGGCCGCTTCCTCGCGGGGCCCGCCGGGGTCTACCTCGCGCGCACGCGCACCGTGAAGGAGTCGCGCGGGAAGACGTTCGTCGTCCTCGACGGCGGCATGAACCACCACCTGGCGGCGTCGGGCAACCTCGGCCAGGTGATCAAGCGCGACTACCCGGTCGTGAACGCCTCGCGCCTGGGCGACGACGCGACGCTCTCGGCCGCGGTCGTCGGTCCCCTCTGCACCCCCCTCGATACCCTCGCGCGGGACGCGACGCTCGCGCCGGTGCGCGCGGGCGACCTCGTCGCCGTGCTCCAGTCGGGCGCCTACGGCCTCAGCGCGAGCCCGGTCGGCTTCCTCTCGCACCCGATGCCCGCGGAGGTGCTCGTGGACGACGGTCGCGCGACGCTGATCCGCCCGCGCGGAACGTTCGAGAAGCCGATCACGGAGCTGCCGTGAGCCCGCGCGTGCTGATGGTCGCGTACCACTACCCGCCCTGCACGGG
The DNA here is from genome assembly GCA_036273915.1 of Planctomycetota bacterium. GTDB lineage: Bacteria > Planctomycetota > PLA2 > PLA2 > PLA2 > PLA2. Next base: position 3,546 of record DASUGR010000088.1, read on the forward strand.
GAGCAGCGGGATCCAGCGCGCGCTCACGTTCTCGCGCTACCTGCCGGAGTGCGGGTGGGATCCGATCGTCCTCTCCGCGCACCCGCGCGCGTACGAGGCGACCTCGAAGGACCAGATGGGAGACATCCCCGCGGGCGTGCCGGTGCACCGCGCGTTCGCGCTCGACACGAAGCGGCACCTCTCGATCGGCGGGCGCTATCCCGGCTTCCTCGCGATCCCCGACCGGTGGGCGACGTGGGCGCTCGGTGCGATCCCGCTCGGGCTCAGGCTCGTGCGGCGCTACCGCCCCGCGGCGATCTGGACGACCTACCCGATCGCGACCGCGCACCGGATCGGCTACTGGCTGCGCCGGCGGACGGGGCTGCCGTGGATCGCGGACTTCCGCGACTCGATGACCGAGGAGGGGTACCCGAGCGACCCGCGGCAGTTTCGTGCCTTCCGGAAGATCGAGCGGCTGGCGATGGAGCACGCGGCGCGCGTGGTCTTCACGACGCGCGGCGCCGTGCGGATGTACCGCGAGCGGTACCCGTCGGTGCCCGCGAATCGATTCGTCGTCCTCCCGAACGGCTACGACGAGGCGCCGTTCGTCGAGGCGGCGCAAGCCTTCGCGACGGAATCGGGGGGGGCTGGGGGGCCGCTGACGCTCGTGCACAGCGGGATCCTCTACCCGTCGGAGCGCGACCCGCGGCCGTTCTTCGACGCGCTTGCGGAGCTGAAGCGCACGGGCGCGGTGGACGCGGCGCGGCTGCGGATCGTGCTCCGCGCGACGGGCCACGACGCGACGCACCGGCCGGAGATCGAGCGGCGCGGGATCGCGGATCTCGTGAAGCTCGAGCCGCAGGTGCCGTACCGCGAGGCGCTGCGGGAGATGCTCCGGGCGGACGGGCTCCTGCTCTTGCAGGCGAGCAACTGCAACCACCAGGTGCCGGCGAAGGTGTACGAGTACTTCCGTGCTCGTCGTCCGATCCTCGCGCTGACGGACGCGAGGGGCGACACGGCGGCGGTGCTCAGCGACGCCGGCATGGACACCATCGTGCCGCTGGACGACGCGGCGGCGATCGCGCGGGGTCTCGAGGCGTTCCTCGGGCAGGTGCGTGCGGGGACGGCGCCGCTGGTGCCGGCGGGCGAGGTCGAGCGCCACTCGCGCCGCGGCCGCACGGCGGAGCTCGCAGCCGTGCTGACCGCCGTGTCGCGCCCCGCGCAGCCGAAGGCGGTCGCGGCTCTCTAGCCCGGGGCTAGCCCCGGGCTAGGAACGCGTTTGGCCGCAGGCGGAGGCGCGTAGATGGCTACACCACGACCTCGACGACCTTCGCCCCCTTCCCGACGCGGCTCGAGGTAGAGTTCGATCGCTCGCGGATGTTCCGGAACACCTCCTCCTCGGTGTCGCCGGCGCTCGCGCAGCCGGGAAGCTCGGGGCAGGCGGTGTACGATCCTGCCTCGGCGTCGTATTCGAGGACCACGCGGATCTTCAAGGTGCCCCCACTATGGGTCGCTACGCCCGCGGGTTTCGTCGCAGGCCCCGGCCGGGCCCGGATGCGCTGCCGCTGAAAGTAGTAGACGCCAGAGACGCAGCACACGGATAGGGCCCCGGGACTCCGCGCGGGATCAGCGGGAAGCGCCTCGTCGAGGGCCTGGTTCGGGTGCAACGCTCCCTCGGCAGGCCTTCGATCGCGCAGTCGGCGGACCTCCGGGCGGCCCGCGCCGCGGCGCGCCCCGCTGCGTCCGTGCGCCGCCGATGCGAGCAGATCGTCCGCGGTGGCGCGGCGTGCTCCGGACCGTGATGGCCTTGCCGGCGTTGGCGTCGTTTCGCCGCGCGGACCCGGGGCGGCCGGGCTGCTACCCTCTGCGCGATGGCGCGCCTCCGCTCCGCCCTCTGGCTCCTCGCGCTCCTCGGCGCGGCCGCGCGCGCCGGCGACCCGCCCGCGCCGCGGCCGATCGCGATCGCCGTCGACGCCTCGGATCCGACCTCGAACCTCTTCCGCGCGACGCTCGAGATCCCCGCGTCCCCCGGACCCCTCCGCCTCCATTACCCCCGCTGGGAGCCCTCGGCCCACGCAGAGAGCGATGGCATCCAGCGGCTCTCGCACGTCTCGATGAGCGCCGGATCGCGCCCCGTCGCCTGGCGGCGCGAGGAGCGCGACCCGCGGACGTTCCTCTGCGACGTGCCCGAGGGCGCGGACACGCTCACCGTG
>DASUGR010000089.1:0-4360 GCA_036273915.1 Planctomycetota bacterium
CGAGCTCGCGAGTACGCGCTGGAAGACGGCCACGAGGTCCGGATCGTGAGGAACGAACGCAGCGTCCGGCGGCGCCGCGGTCAGGCGATCGAGCCGCAACGCGTCGGACTGCGCGCGCACGAGCACCTTGTCCGCGTCGAAGTCGAATCCCCACGCCGTGGCTGCCGCCGCGACGAACGCCGCCGTGTTCGGGAGGCGGTCCTCGAGGACGAGTCCGACGCGCGCGCAGCCGCCTTCGCGCGCGCGCCGCACGCCGGCGTCCACGAGCCGCTGCGCGGCGTGCACCGGCTCGACGTCGGCCTCGCAGCGCGGATGGACGAGCACGACGTCGTGCGGCGGATCGCCCAATGACTCCATGCGTGCGAGGGAGCGTCCCCCTTGCTCCAGCAGGAACATCGAGCGCTCCTCGTCGAACCGCAGCAGACCACCCAAGCCCGCATCGTAGCGGATCGCGAAGTTCCCCGACCGCCTCGCCGAGGCGGTCAAAGTACTCAACGACATCCGTCGGACCGCTTCCTGGCGCGGCGGCCGGTCACACCCGCCACGGCGCGCTGCGCGGGATACCTACGGTTTGGATACCGGTTCGGTCGCGTTGGATACCGGTTCACTACGGGCACGTAGCGTGACCAAATGCGTGACCGGCGCGGCGCCCGCGAGCCCGCCGCGGACGCGCCAGTTGCCGTAACTCCGCGCCGGGCCTACACTAACGCTCCCGACGGAGGGGTGCCGGAGTGGTCGAACGGGCCGGTTTTGAAAGGTCACACGAGATGGGCCGGGACGGGCCGCCGACGGCCAGCCAATGACTGCTCCCCCGCGGATCGCGTTTCGTTTGTGCAGTTTGCCTCGGCCATAAGCCCTGCTCCACCTCGAACCTCGATTCGGATCCGTGACCTCCCGCGTGACTCAGGCCGTCGCGCCCGCCCCGACGTTGAGCACGCGAATCGCCCTAACCCCTTGCGGCGGTTATAGTACGGCACCCCTGCGGAGGGGTGGCTGAGTGGTTGAAAGCACCGGCTTGCTAAGCCGGCATACTCCTCACGGGGTATCTCGGGTTCGAATCCCGACCCCTCCGCCAACTGCCCCAGGTCCCGAAACGCCGCCCGACACCCGGCCTCGCGCGCCCCCGAGGCCCGCGCGCCCGCAGCGACCGCCAGCGAACGCGCCCGGCGGCCACACCCGCGCCCGCGCGCCGGGCGACAGCGCCTCCAGCCCAGCCCGCCCCCCCGTCACCGGAGGTCGATCGAGTCGAGGATCTGGTGCGCCTCGGGCGGCAGCGCCATCGCCGCCGACATCATGTTCGACATCGCCGTGCTGAACGCCTGCCCCTTCTTCTCCATCAGCGACGGGTCCGGCTCGCCCTTGAGCTTCTCCCCCGCATCCTGAATCTCCTTCAGACGCTTCGACAGCTTCTCGAGCTTGGGCTTCGCCGCCTCGGCGTCCTTCGCGTCCTTCACGCCCTTGAGCACGCCCGTGATGTCGTTCATCGCCTCGATCTGCGCGTCGATCACGCCCTCGTGCGTATCGAGGCCGCCGCCGCACGCCGCAACGAGAAGAAGGGGGAGGACGAGAAGGTGCTTCATAGGGCCGCGGATTCTAAGGAGCCGCCGCATCCGCGTCCTTTCAATTCCGGCAAAGCGCGCGGGGCCCCCGGCAACGCGATTTCCAGGGGGTCCGGGGGCATGCCCCCTCCCCCACGCCCCCTCCCGTCCTACCTGAGCAGCGCCAGCGCCTGCTCCCGCGTCGCCGCCATCGGAATCACCTTGTCGATGTTCGTCATGCGGAGCATCTCGTCGACCTTGCCCGCCGCGCCGACGAGCACCATGCCGACGCCGTGCCGCCGAAGCGACTGCGACACGCGCACGAGCAGCCCGATCCCCAAGGACGACATGAACCGCACGGCCGCGACGTCGACGATCGACGGCTTCCGCCGCGCCGTCAGGTGGAAGTAGAACTTGTCCCCGACGGCGTTCACGCCCGGGATGTCGAGGTCGCCCTCGAGCGCCAGGTGCGTGAGCGCGTCCGTCTCCTCGATCACGCGCAGGTTCATGGGCGGCGAACTCTACGGCCGCCGCATCAAGAACGCGCAAACCGGGTCCGCCGCCACGGCCGCCGCGGGCCAGGGCGTCGGCCCCCCTACCCGCCGAGCATCCCGCGGAGCTTCAGGATCTCGTTCTGCACCGCGGGGAACGCGTCGCCCACCGCCTGCGCGATCTCGGGGTTGTCGAGCACGCGCATCGTGTAGTCGGTCGACTTCTGCGACAGCGACGCGATGCCCTGCTGCATCTTCGCCTCGGACTTCCGCATGTCCTCCTCGGTCGCGTCCTTGAGCTTGCTCGCGCCCTCCGCGATCCCGCGCAGCCGCTTCGCCATCGCCTCGAGCTTCGGCTTCGCCGCCGCCCCGCTCGCCTTGTCCTTGATCCCTTCGAGGATCCCCTCGTACTCCTTCATCGCCTTGAGCGCGAGGTCGGCCGCCTCGTCGTACGACCCGACGCTCCCGCCGCCGCCGGGGCCGCCGTCGCCGCACCCGGCCGCGCACAAGAGAACGATCATCAGCAAGTGCTTCATGCGGGCGCGGATTCTAGAGAAAGCGCGGCAGCAATGATCGTTCAGGCAGAGCAAAGCCGGAAAGCGCCGTGGCAACGCCATTTCCAGGGGGTCCGGGGGCAGTTGCTGCGGGAGAGGATACTCCACGGCTCGCCGCTGCGCGGGTTCATGGACGCGAGCAAGAACGTCACGAACCGCACGACGACCCGTACGGCTCCGGCCCCCGCCCTGCGGCGGCGAGGTCACGCGGGTCATCATGAAGTTCGGCCGGACGCGCCACCACGAGGACCGCGAGGCCGCTCTTCGTGGGCTCCACATGACGCACCTCAGGAGACGGGGTCAGTCTGGCGGGTTGGGCCGGCCCCGCTCTCCGATCCCGCCGAAGAGGACCGGGCAAGGGTCCGCGGATCCTCGCCCGGTCCGCCGCGGGAGGAGGCGCAGGGGGTCCGGGGGCGGATGGGTCCGGGCTTTGCGCCGCCACGGGCATGACGAAAGACGACCTGATCCGCGGGCTCAACGAGGACCTGGCCGCCGAGCTCGGCACGATCATCCGCTACACCTACCAGGCGAGCCGGAGCTTCGGGCTCGGGGGCCTCGAGCTGCGCGCGGTCTTTCTTCGCGAGCGGCTCGATGAACTCGGCCACGCCGCCTTCCTCATGGACGTGATCGTCGACCTCGGCGGCGAGCCCACGACGGCGCCGAAGCCGTTCGCGAAGCCGTCGGGTCTCGGGGAGATGCTCGAGCTCGACCTCCGCACGGAGAACGAGGACGTCGCCAACTACACGAGGCGGGCGCGGCAGGCGGAGGAGCTCGGCCTCCTGGAGCTCAAGGTGCGGCTCGAGGAGATGGCGGCCGACGAGGCGGGCCACGCCCGCGAGCTGCGCCGGATCCTCAAGGGGCTCGGCCACTTCGGACGCGAGGAGCGGGAGGCCGAGCTCATCGGGGCGGAGTGAGCAGGAGAGCCCGCCCTCTCCCCCGCGCCCCCTCACCTCCCCGCGAAGCGGGCGGAGAGCATCACCCAGAGCATCCAGAGCCACGGCGCGCCGAGGACCGCGCCGACGGCGATCCAGCCCGGAAGCGGCAGCGGCCGGCCCGTGGGGAGCGCGACCTCCTCGTCCCGCACGAACCAGAGGCCCATCGCGAGCCCCGCGAGGAACCCGCCCGCGTGCGCCGCGTTGTCGACGAACCCCATGCCCGCGACGCCGATCAGCGCGATCACGACCACCCACCGCATGATGTTGGACGCGAGGCCCGTCGGCCGGAGCTCCTTGTGGCGGAGCGCCATCCCGAGCAGCATCCCGCCCCACCCGAGGATGCCGCCCGACGCGCCGATCGACGTCTCCCCCAGGAGGAGCGTGCTTGCGACCGACCCCGCGACCGCGCTGAGGAAGAAGGCGAGAAGGATCTGCGCCTCGCTCGCGATCGACCGCGCGATGCGCGCGAGGCTCCACCCCGCCGCCGAGTTGAAGAAGAGGTGCACGAGGCCGCCGTGGAGGAACGCGCAGGAGAGGAGACGCCACCACTCCCCCTCCCGGACCTTCTCGTTCACGAGCGCGAACTCGTCGACCGCCCTCTCGGGGCCGACGAGGACCATCACCGCGTAGGTCAGGGCGAACGCCCCGATCAGGACGGCCGCGGCGTACGACCGCGCGCCCACCCACGTGCCGAAGCGGATGCGCGAGGCCTCGAACGCGCGCCACCGCGCGGGGTCGCGCTCGAGGCGGCGGCGGCTGCGCCACGCCTCGAACGCGGCCTCGATCCCCTGGCGCCAGAGCGGCAGCCCGAGGAAGACGATGCCGAGCACGACGAGGACCTG
>DASUGR010000090.1:0-2923 GCA_036273915.1 Planctomycetota bacterium
AAGCGCGCGCTCGCCGAGGCGGTGCTCACGGCGGACCGCACGCTCCTCGAGGGCCTCACGCGCGAGGACCTCGAGCTGCTGCTGTCGTAGGAGCGCGCGAAGCCCGCCCGGCCCCCTTCGCGACAGGGCGACCTGCCGCCGGGGTTCGCGCCGGCCGTCCGCGAGATGTCCCCTCCGCCCCCCGGACCCCCCCGGATTCCCCCCGTCCCAAGGCGCTGCTAAGCTCCATGTGACATACTGGCGCCGGTCAGGAGGAACGACCATGACGAAGACGCTCATCCTCGCGCTCGGGCTTCTCGCCTTCGGGTGCGCGCAGCAGCGGCACGAGGCGAAGGTCGACGAGAGGGGCGCGCCCGTCGCGAACGAGGACGGCGACGAGGCGGTCCCGCTCGACCAGGTGCCCGACGCGGCGCGCAAGGCCGCGGAGTCGGCCGTTCCCGGCGCCACGTTCACCGGCGCCGAGAAGGAAGTCGAGCACGGGGCGACCGTCTACTCGCTCGAGGGCACCGTGGACGGCAACCCGTGCGAGGTCGAGGTCACCGCCGACGGCAAGGTGACCGAGATCGAGAAGGACGGGGACGACGACCACGACCGGGACGACGACGACGACAAGGACTGACCGCCGGCGGTCCTGAGGGGCCCGTCCCGTACAATCGCGCGCCTTGAAGAAGGTCGGGCTCTTCGGCGCCACGATGGTGGGCGTCGGCGCGATGGTCGGCGCCGGCATCTTCGTGCTCTGCGGCGTGGCCATGAAGACGCCGGCCCGGCGGCGATCCTCGCGTTCGCGCTCAACGGCGTCCTCTCCCTGCTCACGGCGTTCAGCTTCGCCGAGCTCGCGTCGTCGTTCCCCGAGTCCGGTGGCGGCTACGTCTTCGCGAAGAAGGTGTTCCCCATCGGCGGCGCCTTCGCCGCCGGCTGGGTGCTCTGGTTCGCGTACGTCGTTGCCGGAGCGCTCTACGCCCTTGGCTTCGCGAGCATCCTCGCGTACGCGCTCCACGTCCTGCTCGGGCTCGAGACGCCGGGCTGGTTCGACGCGGTCTTCGCCTGCGCGGTCGCGCTCGCCGCCACGTTCATGCTCGCGCGCCGCGGCGCCGGCGGCGGCAGCTGGATCTCCTTCGCGAAGATCGTCGCCTTCCTCGTCCTCATCGCGGGCGGCGCGGTCGCGTTCGGCCGCCGCCCCGCGGGCGCCCTCGACACCTCGTTCATGCCTTTCATGCCCTTCGGCGCGGCCGGCATCCTCGTCGCGATGGGCTACACCTTCAGCGCGCTCGAGGGGTTCGAGGTGATCGCGTCGATCGCGGAGGAGGTGAAGAGCCCGGGCCGCACGATCCCGCGCGCGATGTTCCTCTCGATCGCCGTGGGGCTCGCCGTCTACATGGGGCTCTTCTTCGTCGTCCTCGCGGCGGGAGGACCGCCCGACGGCACGCCCGCCTGGAAGGAGCTGGGCGGGCACGGCGACTCCGCGATGGCGGTCGCCGCGGCGCGATTCATGGGGGGTCCGGGGGCGACGGTCGTCGTGGTCGCGGGCCTTCTCTCCACCTTCTCGGCGCTCGCGGCGACGCTGCTCGCGGCGTCGCGCGTCTCCTTCTCGATGGCGCGCGACCGGGCGCTCCCCTCGCGGCTGAGCGCGCTCGGCGGCAAGGCGAACACGCCGGTGAAGGCGCTGTTCGTGAGCGTGGGGCTCGTCCTCACCGTGATCGCCGTCACGGCCGACGTCGAGATCGCCGGCGCGGCCGCGTCCCTGATCTTCCTCCTTTCCTTCGCGCTGACGAACGCCGCGGGCCTCCTCGTGCGCTTCCGCGGCGGCGCCGCGTCCTCCTACCGCGCGCCCTTCTACCCGGGCATCCCGATCCTCGGCATGACCGCCTGCCTCGGCCTCGCGATCTTCCAGGCGACCGTCGTCCCGAAAGCCTGCCTCGTGGTGCTCGTGTGGCTCGTGCTCGGCGGCGGGCTCTACCGCTCGATCTTCGGGGCCCGCGCGCGCACGGTGTCGGCGCGCACCGAGGCGTGGGACGACCAGCTCGTGCGCCTGCGCGGGCGAAACCCGCTCGTCCTCGTGCCGATCGCCAACCCCGACCGCGCGGAAGCGCTCCTGCACTTCGCCTACGCGCTCGCGACGCCGGGCGTCGGCCGGGTGCTCGTGCTCACCGTCGTCCCGCTCGATCCGGCGAAGGGCGCGGAGGCGGGGCGCGCCGCGTTCGCGCGCGTGGAGGCGTCGCTCCCGCGCTGCGTCGAGGAGGCATGCCGGATGGGCAGGACGTTCGAGGGGACGGTCCTCGTCGTCGAAGACGTGCTGCAGGCGATCGCGCAGAGCGCGGCCGTGCGCGGTCCCGAGACCGTGCTGCTCGGCATGTCCAACATGGCGCAGGCGGGCGGCCTCGCGCTCCTCGAGGGGATCATCGGAAGCACGGTGGCGGACGTCGCCGTCCTGAACGCGCCGCCGGGCTGGTCGCTCGACGGCGCGAAGCGCCTGCTCGTCCCGGTCGCGGGCGGCGCCCCGAACGACCCGCTCCGCGCGCGCGTGCTGGGCACGCTCCTGCGCGAGGCCCCGCGCGAGGCGACGATCCTCCGCGTCCTCCTGCCGGGCGAGGACCGGCCCGAGGCGGAGCGCGATCTCTACCGGCAGGCGGACGACCTCGGCGTCGGGCCGGAGCGCTGCGCGATCGAGGAGTCGGCGGACGCCGTCGACGCCATCGTCCGCCGCTCCGCGGACGCCGACCTCCTGATCCTCGGCTTCGGCGCGCACGGCGGACGCCGGCGCATCATGGGCGATTTCGCGCTCCGGATCGTCGGCGGCGCGAAGTGCGCCGTGGTGGCGATCGCGCAGGCGCGGGCGCGGCGCTTGTAGGCGCCGCCGCCCCCGGACCCCCTGTTCTTTCGCCCGCGCGGGCGCGCCCTTCATCCCCGGAGCTGGAACCGGATG
>DASUGR010000091.1:0-13623 GCA_036273915.1 Planctomycetota bacterium
GCACCGTCCTGCCGATGCCCGAGGACCTGCCGCCGGCCGTCCGCGACGCCTACGCGGGCACGCTCGCGCCGTTCCCGTTCGCGCTCCCCGACGACACGATCGGCTTCATCCGCCTGCACCGGAGCCTCCCGGCGCTCTGGAGCAACCGCGACGCGCTCGTCACCGAGCGCGAGATCCCGAAGCTCGTCGAGTTCGAGACCAACTTCGGCAACCTGACCGGCGGCATGGACTTCGTCGAGCAGTTCCTGCCGAGCCTCAACGGCAACGAGATGGCCTTCCTCGCGACGCGCCGCGCGTGGCCGAAGGATGCGCCCGCGCCGGCGATCAAGCTCCCGCAGATGGCGTTCGTCTTCCCGGTGAACGCGACCGAGGAGATGGCGACGAAGCTCCAGGTCGCGTTCCAGACGGGCATCGGCATCGTCAACGCCACGCAGGGCATGATGACGAGCTCCTTCATGACGTTCACCGAGACGTACGACGGCGTGCTCGTCCAGTTCGCGCGCTACCTGCCGCCGAGCAAGGGAGAGCTCGAGGCGAACGAGGGCCTGCCCATCCGCTACAACTTCGAGCCGGCGGCGGCGCTCGTCGACGGCCACTACGTCCTCGCGACGTCGCCCGGCATCGTGAAGCAGCTGATCGACGGCCGCCGCGGCGAGACCCCCGCGGGCGACCACACCAACGCGGGCCTCTGGCTCAGGCCCGAGGCGGCGCGCGAGAGCCTCGTCGAGAACCGCGAGGCGCTCGTCGCCGACACGATGCTCAAGAAGGGCGACGACCGCGCGACCGCGGAGAAGGAGATCGACCTGCTCCTGGGTCTCGCGAAGCACGTGAGGAGCGTGTCGCTCGTCGCGGAGGAGAGCCCCGCGTCGTTCGCGATCGCCCTCGAGATCCGGCTGGGAGGTGAGGGGGCCTCGGGGGCAGGGGGGATCAGGTAATGCACGAGATGCTCAAGCCCTACGAGGGCGCCTTCGACTTCGATGCGGCCGCGCACCTCTGGCGCCGCGCCGCGTTCGGCGCGCCCAGGGCCCGCATCGAGGAGACGGCGAAGCTCTCGCCGCGGGACGCGGCGCGCTCGATCGTCCGCGGCCCCGAGAAGGACGCGGCGGCGGAGGGGCTCGAGTCCGTCTACGCGCAGGTCGCGGGCACCGGCAAGGTGGACGCGATCCGCGCGTGGCTCTTGCAGCGGATGGTCCGCTGCGAGCACCAGCTCCGTGAGAAGATCGCACTCTTCTGGCACGGCCACTTCGCGACGAGCGTCCTCAAGGTCAACGAGCCCGCGTGGATGGGGCGGCAGTACCGGATCTTCCTCGAGGGCGGCCTCGGCGCCTTCGGCGACCTCCTGGGCCGGGTCACGCGCGATCCCGCGATGATCCGCTGGCTCGACAACGAGACCAACGCGAAGGGCCATCCGAACGAGAACTACGCCCGCGAGCTGTTCGAGCTCTTCACTCTGGGCGACGGCAACTACACCGAGAACGACATCAAGGAGGCGGCAAGGGCCTTCACCGGCTGGCACATCCTCGCGGACCAGTACCACTTCTCCGCGCGCCTCCACGACGACGGCGAGAAGGAGGTTCTTGGCGCACGGGGGGCGTGGAACGGCGACGACGTCTGCCGGATCGCACTCTCGCAGAAGGCCTGCGGGCGGTTCCTCTCGCGAAAGCTCCTCCAGTTCTTCGTGACGCCCGACCCGCCGGCGGAGGTCGTGGACGCGTTCGGCGAGGAGCTTCGCGCGCGCGGCTACCGGATCGGCGAGTGCCTCGAGATCCTCTTCGCCTCGCGCGTGTTCCACGCGAGCCGCGGCACGCTCGTGAAGTCGCCGATCGAGTTCGTCGCGACGTCCGTCCGCGTGTTCGAGGGCAGGCTCGACGCCAGCGCGGCGGCGGGCGACCTGCGCGCGATGGGGCAGGACCTCTTGGCGCCGCCCAACGTGAAGGGGTGGCCCGGCCACACCTCGTGGATCAACACCGCGACGTGGCTCGCCCGCGTCGACACGGGGCGCCGCCTCGCGTCCACGTTCGACGTGCGCGGGAGCGGCGACGACGCCGTCCTCGCGTACGGCCGCCTGCTTTGCGGCAAGGCGCCAGGCGCCGAGGAGCGCCAGCGTCTCGCCGCCGCGGACTCCGATCTCGCCCACGCCCTGCTCTGCCTTCCGGAGGCGCACCTGTCATGACGACGCCTTCCATGAGCTCCCCGGGATCACCCTCCTCCCCTTCCCCGCGCCTCTTCCCGTCCTCCCTCTCGCGGCGCTCGTTCCTGAAGAGCGCGCTCGCCTTCCCGGCGGCGGCGACCCTGCCGGGGCTCTTCGCCCGCGCCGCCTTCGCCTCGGGCCCTGGCGACGAGGTGCTCGTCCTCGTCCGGCTCGAAGGCGGCAACGACGGCCTCAACACGGTCGTGCCGTTCGCGGACGACCTCTACCATCGTGCCCGGCCCGGGATCGGCGTGAAGGATCCCGTGAAGCTCACGGAGGAGACCGGGCTCCACCCGTCGCTCGGCGCGCTGCGCGCCGCGTGGGACGAGGGCGCGCTCGCGATCGTGCAGGGGGTCGGCTACCCGGACTCGTCGAGGAGCCACTTCACGTCGACCGACATCTGGCACACGGCGTTCACGGGGACGCCGGAGCGCTGGAGCGGCTGGGCCGGGCGCGCGCTCGATCGGATGGACGAGGGCGAGGTGCCGGCGCTGCAGCTCGACCCGGCGCCGCTGTCGCTCGCGCTGACCGGCGAACGCGTGGTCGTGCCGGCGGTCGCGGACGCGGAGAGCTTCCGCGTGCGCGGGAACAAGGATCTCCTGGCGGCGCTCGTCGCGCGGCCGCGCGAGGGTGTCGCGGAAGACGTGCGGCGCGCGGGCGCGACCGCCTACAGGACGGCGGAGCGGCTCGAGAAGTCGCTCGGCAGCGGAGACGCGCGCGGGTATCCGGACACGGATCTCTCGCGGCGGCTGTGGCAGGTAGCCCGGCTCGTCGAGGGCGGGCTCCCGGCGCGCGTGTATGCGGTGCGGCTGTCGGGCTTCGACACGCACGCGAAGCAGGGGAACGCGCACGCGTTGCTCTTGAGAACGCTTGGCGACGCGCTCGCGGCGTTTGAGGCGGACCTCAAGGCGAAGGGTCTCGACAAGCGCGTGCTCGTGATGACGTACTCGGAGTTCGGCCGGCGGGTGGAGGAGAACCGCTCGCTCGGGACGGACCACGGGACGGCGGCGCCGCTGTTCGTGATGGGGGGGCGCGTGAAGGGCGGCCTCCTGGGCGCGCATCCCTCGCTGGCGGATCTCGACGAGGGCGACTTGCGGTTCCACACGGACTTCCGCCGGGTGTACGCGACGGTCTTGGACCGCTGGCTGAAGGCCGACTCGCACGCAGTCCTCGGCGCCGCCTACGCCCCCGTGCCCTTCGTCTAGCGTGCGTACCGAGTACGCCGTCCGACGGACGTATCTCCCTGCCGGGTAGGGGGTTGGGGCCGGCAGGTGCGGACTCAGGGGTCCGGGTTTGTGCGGCGCAGGTGATCAGCCGCTTGCCTGCGGAAGCTCGTCCGGCGACGGCAGCTCGAACGCATTCGACCAGCGACGGGTCCCCCGGAACCCCTCCCGATCCGCCACGCGGGGCGCGGCTATTGCAAGGACGGCGCGGTCGCGACCTCGCGTCCCTCGCGCGGCGCGCCCATCTCCTCTCGCGGCGGCGTCGCGTGGCGCCGACCGACGCGCATCCGCACGTACTGCACCCACACGAGCAGCATGAGCGACCCCGCGACGTGGTTCGGGTAGTACGCCCACCAGGACTCGGCGACGCCGTAGTACTGCTCCGGATCCACGGTGAAGAGCAGCGCCTTGCCGACCACGCGTCCGGCGATCGCGGAGAGCGCGAGCGCGGCGAGGAGGAAGAAGAGAAGCCGCCGCCGGTTGCGCCGGATCTGGTCCCGGAAGGCCACGAAGGGGCCATCGGCATTCCTCGGAGGAGGATTGAGGGGGGGCTGGGGGGCGGCGGACGCGGCGGGAATCAGCTGGGTTTGCGGCCGCTCGGCCTTCCCAGCGCGAGCTGGAGCGGGAGGTGGAGCCGACGGCCCCACGCACCCTCGTCGTGCTGCTCGAGCGGGAACACGAGGTGCAGGAACTCCTCGCGGGGGCGGTAGCCGCGCCGCGCGAGCGCCATCGCCATCGCGAGCGTGACCTCGTAGTTGTCGCCGGGCCAGCCGCTGTCGAGGTAGAACTTCGTTTTCCGCTTGCGCTCCTCGAGCACGCGGTCGATCAGGTCGTCCTTGTGGGAGAACGTGCTCGACATGCACGCGGCGAAGCCGAACACCCTCGGGTACTCCCACGCCATGAAGAACGACACGACGCCGCCGAGCGACGAGCCGATCACGCCGGTCCCCTCCGGTCCCGCCACCACGCGCAGCCGGCAATCCACCTCGGGCTTGATCTCGCGCACGACCGACCGCGCGTACGCCTCGTACCCGGGCTTCGTGTAGTCGTGCATCCGGTCCGCGGAGTGGATCCCGACGATGATCGCGGCGTCCACCGCGCCCATGGCGTCGAGCAGGCCGATGGCCTCGTCCACCCGCCACTCCCGCCCGCCGAACGCCTCCTCGGGGAAGAAGAGGTTCTTGCCGTCCTGCATGTAGAGCACGGGGAACCGGCGCAGCGGGTTCCCGTCGTAGCCGGGCGGGAGGTAGGCGCGCACGAGGTGCGTTCTCCCGAGGATCCTCGAGTCGATCTCCATGAGCGGCGAGAACGAGCCGGTCGCGGGGCCGCGGAAGTACGGGTAGACGTCGCGGCCCGGATCGCCCGTCATCAGCACGAGCGAGTTCATGCCGACGGCCCAGCGCATGCTGCCGTCCTCCGCGCGCAGGCACGGCTTGAAGTAGAGGTACGGCTGCCTCGCCTCGAGCGTGAACGTGGACGTCGTGCCGTCGCGCGAGATGGACTTCGGCTCGACGTCCCGGTCCCAGTCGAGCTCCGTGCGGAGCACGATGCGGCCCTGGCCCTCGGGGTAGCGGACGCGAAGCGTCCGGCGCAATCGCGCGCGGGTCTGGTACATGGGCGCGCGATTGTATCGGCGGCCCCTCCCGCGCCGTCGGTCCCCGGAGCCCCTTCGATTCCTTCTACGCGTTGCGCTCGAGCTCGAGCAGGCGGCGCTTGCGCCAGAGGCCGCCGCCATAGCCGGTGAGGTTGCCGTCGGACCCCACCACGCGGTGGCACGGCACGAGGATCGCGATCCGGTTGTCGCCGACGGCCTTGGCGACGGCGCGCACGGCGGCCGCGCGGCCGATCGCGCGCGCGAGCCCGCCGTACGTCACGGTCTCGCCGCCCGGGATCCGCGCGAGCTTATCCCATATTAAGTTCTGGAACGACGTGCCGGGCGTCTGGAGCGGCACGCCGAAGCTGCGGCGCCTGCCGGCGAAGTACTCGGCGAGCTCGTCCGCGGTCTGCTTCAGCACGCCGTTCGATCCCGGCGCGAACGCGCAGCCGAGCCGGCGGCGGAGCGTCCTCAGCTGCGTCTCGAGCATGTGCCGGTCGGCGAACTCGAGCAGGAAGAGCGCGCGCTCGTCGGCCGCCGCGATCATCGGGCCCAAGGGCGTCGGGATCCGCGTGACGCTCAGGAGCGACGCGTCCTTCGCCTTCGTCGGGCTCTTGCCGACCAGGTTCCGGAACGCCTCGTGGAAGCCGCTGAGCGAGTCGTAGCCGCTCGCGAACGCGGCGCCGGTCACGTCGCCGCCCTCGCGGATCCGCCCGAGCGCGACGGAGAGGCGGCGCGCGCGGCTGTACGCCTGGAACGTGAGCCGGTGGTGGTTCACGAACCAGCGGCGGACGCGGCCTGGCTCGAGGCCGCGCGCGCGGAGGTCCCGGTCGCGCCACCGCCGCGACGGGTCCTTCTCGACCTCGTCGAGCAGGGGCGCGAGCCACTGCGGCCGCTCGCCCGCGGGCTCCATCGGCCGGCAGCGGAGGCACGGCCGGAACCCCGCGAGCAGCGCGTCGTGCGCGGTCGCGAAGAACTCCACGTTCTCGGGCCGCGGCCGCCTGGCCGGGCAGGTGGGGCGGCAGAAGATCCCGGTGGTCCTGACGCCGGTGAAGAACACGCCGTCGTAGGACGGGTCGCGCGCGGTGAGTGCTCTCTGCATCTCGGAGGGGCTGGGGAGCGCACGCTCGATCATGCGGTCATGATCGCCGACCCGGCGGGCCCGCACTACCGGGATTCAGGCGTCGAATTCGATCTTCGTGGGTGCGCGCCGCTGCAGCCGACGGGCGGCGCGGGCCCGCGGTGCCGGTGCGGTGCGGCGAGGCGCGCCGCTCGCGGCTGGGCGGCGAGTCGTGCGTCGCTTGCGTACCGCCTCGCAGCGGGGCGCCACGGCGATAGAATCCCGCCGGTGCGGCCCATACTCCTCCTCCTCGCGCTCGCCGGGTGCAACGCGTTCCTGAACAAGGACTACACCCACGAGCCGGCGCCGCGGATCGACGGCGGGATCTGGCTCTCGGAGAGGCCCCCCGCGCACGAGTGGCGCGTCGTCACCTTCTTCGCGACGGACGGCGAGCGCTCCGCGGGCAACGTCCCGCGGCTGAAGGCGCTCGCGGCGGAGTTCGGGCCGAAGGGCGTGGACGTCATCGCGATCACGCGCGCCCCGGTCGAGGACGCGCGCCGCTTCGCGGAGCAGCACGCCGCGGACTACACGATCCAGGCGCTCGGCGACGCCGCGTTCGAGCGGTGGGGGGTCGGCGACGCCGAGCACGCGCCCATCTACGTCGTCGACCCCAACGGCATCGTCCTCACGAGCGGCCACGACAACTGCGTCGAACTCCTCCGAGAGCGGCTCGGCTCCGCCCCCGAAGCCCCCCGCAAGTGACATGGCCAGAAACGTCGAGATCAAGGCCCGGATCGAGAGCGTCGAGGCGCTGGCGCGACGAGCGCAGGCCCTCGCCGACCGGGGGCCCGAGGAGATCGTCCAGGACGACACGTTCTTCCGGTGCGAGGAGGGGAGGCTCAAGCTGCGCGCGTTCCCCTCCGGGGCCGGGGAGCTGATCTTCTACCGCCGCCCCGACGCGCGCGGACCGAAGGAGTCCTTCTACGTCATCGCGCCCGTGGCCGACGCGGGCGCGCTGCGCCGCGTCCTCTCGCTCGCGTACCAGGAGTCGGGCCGCGTGCGCAAGGTGCGACGGCTGTACCTCGTCGGGAGGGCACGCGTCCACCTCGATCGGGTCGAGGGGCTCGGCGAGTTCCTGGAGCTCGAGGTCGTGCTGTCCGAGGGGGAACCCGCGCGATCCGGGATCGAGGAGGCGACGGAGCTCATGGCGCGGCTCGGCGTCGAGCGCTCGCAATGCGTGGAGGGGGCGTATGTCGACCTGCTGCGCGGCTGAGGGGCAGGCATGACGTTCGTCCCGCTCGCCGAGCGCCTGCGCCCGAAGCGCCTCGACGATGTCGTCGGGCAGGACGCGGTCATCGGCGAGGGCTCGCCGCTCCGCGCCGCGCTCGGGGCGAAGCGGCTGCCGTCGTTCCTGCTGTGGGGGCCGCCCGGCTCGGGCAAGACCACGATCGCGCGGCTCGTCGCCGAGGAGGTCGGCGCCGCGTTCGAGCCGCTCTCCGCGGTGACCGCGGGCGTGAAGGACGTGCGCGAGGTGATTCGCCGCGCCGCCGAGCGCGAGACGCCGACGATCCTCTTCGTCGACGAGGTGCACCGCTTCAACAAGGCGCAGCAGGACGCGTTCCTCCACGCGGTCGAGACGGGCGAGATCACGCTCATCGGCGCGACGACCGAGAACCCGTCGTTCGAGCTGAATTCGCCGCTGCTGTCGCGCCTGAAGATCTTCGTGCTCCAGCCGCTCGACCGCGCCGCCCTCGAGACGATCCTCGACCGCGGGCTCAAGGAGCTCGGGACGACGTGCGACGACGAGGCGCGCGGGATGCTGCTCCGGATCGCCGACGGCGACGCGCGCGCTCTCTTGACGACGCTCGACCTCGCGGCGCAGATGGGCCCGATCACGGGCACGCGGCTGCGCGAGGGGTTCAAGGAGCGCTTCCTCCGCTACGACGCGACGGGCGAGGAGCACTACAACCTGATCAGCGCGTTGCACAAGTCGGTGCGCGCGTCCGACCCCGACGCGGCGCTCTACTGGCTCGCGCGCATGCTCGAGGGGGGCGAGGACCCGCTCTACGTTGCGGGGCGCCTCGTGCGCGCGGCGTCGGAGGACATCGGCAACGCCGACCCGCAGGCGCTCGCGCTCGCGGTGGCGGCGAAGGAGGCGGTGGAGTTCATCGGCATGCCGGAGGCGGCGGTCGCGCTCGCGCAGATCGCGGTCTACCTCGCGACGGCGCCGAAGTCGAACAGCGCCTACCTCGCGTACGGCGAGGCCGCGAAGGACGCGAAGGAGAAGGGCACCCTCCCCGTGCCCCTCCCGATCCGCAACGCGCCGACGAGGTTGATGAAGGACCTCGGGTACGGCAAGGGTTACGTGTACGACCACGACACGGACGCTGGCGTCAGCGGCCAGCAGTGTCTTCCGGACGAGCTGAAGGACAAGCGCTATTACGAACCGGGGCGTTTCGGCTTCGAGCGCGAGATCGCGAAGCGGATCGCGTACTGGCGGAAGATGAAGGGTGGGGGCGCGGGGGAGGGGCTTGATGCGGGGGCGCCTCCGCCGGCATGATGGGGGGGCGAAGGCAGGCCCCGCGCGCTAGACCCGTGGGACCGGGCCGCGACCCGCCCGCCCCGCGCGGGCGGGTTTTATTAGGCGTACGGAGCCAGGCACCCGTCACCTAGCATTTTTCGCCCATGCCAGGCGGAAAATCCGGAGTTGTTCGTTGACCGGAGCTTGGCACCGTACGACTAGGGTTTTCTTGAGGCGGCGGCGTGGAGGACGTGCGCGAGCGTTATCGCGCCGGCCTGGCGGCCGCCCCTCCAGATCGCCGTCGGATACTCCGTGATCCGCGCCGCCTCCAGCGCGCGCCCCGGCAAGATGCTCGGCTCCGCCGTCGGCAACGCGTCGCCGCGCGCCGCCGCCTCGAGCAGCGCCCTCGCGTCCTTCGGCAACGCCCGGCCCTTCAGGTAGACGTGCAGGATCACGTCCTTCGACGTCTCCGCGAGCGCGTCCTTAAGCACGTTCCGGGACTCCTCCTGCTCCGGATCGAGGAAGAGGAGCACCTCGACGGGGGCGTGCGCGTCCCCGAGCGCCGCCGCCCCCTCGCGCGGGATCTCCTGCTCGAAGTCCGGCAGCACGACCGCCGGCGGCTGGAGCGCCCGCTCCTTCTCGTTCTTGTCGGACACGCGCGCGGCCCCCGCAGCCCCCCCGAGAAAGAGCGCGAAGAGCGCGGCCGCCGCGGCGAGCGCCCACGGCGCGGCGCCGCCGTCGCGCACGCGCACCGAGAGCTTCGCCCGAAGAACCACGAGCACGTTCTGCCCGACCGAGAGCAGCGCGATCGCCACGGAGGTCGGGCTCGCCTTCCCGCGGTCGAGGCTCTGGTCCAGGAGCACGTAGATCGCGAGCCCGGAGGCCGGGAACGACGCGAGCCGCGCGAGGCCCGCCCACGCGTCGCTCCGCGGCGGCTCGGCGCCGGACGCGAGGACCGCGAGTGCCGCCTCGAAGAGCAGCACTCCCGCAATCGTCACCAGCACCGGCAGGAGCGCCGCGCCGTCGCGGTGCAGCGAGTCGAAGGCGTCGAGGTGCCCGGTCCACCGGAGGGCGTCGATGTGCGCCGCGACGTCGAACGGCAGCGCGACGTACCAGATCTGGAATGCCGCGAGCAGCAGGCCCGCGACCGCGGCGCCCGCGAAGAGCGCGTGGTCCTCTCGTGTCATCGGGAGCAGAGCTTCGAGATGGTCTCCTCGAGGCGCGACGTGTCGACCCACTGGCCGTTCACGAACGCGACCGGGACCTGGCGGAGGCCGAGCTCGTTGCCCTCGGCGATGTCGCGGTCCCGGATCGCCTGCACCGTCGCCGACCCGAGGTTCTCGGCCCACTTCGCCGCCGGCACGCCGAGCTCCTGCCCGATCCGCGCGAGGACGGCCTTGCTGAACCCGTCGTCCTGGTGCTCGAAGACGAGCGGCACCGCCTCCGCGCCCTTGCCGGCCTCCTGCGCCGCCTGCGCCGCGAGCGCCGCGCGGCACGCGGACACGTGGACGACGGACGGGAGCTGCCGGTTGCACTCCTTGTCGAGCGGGTAGTGCTTGAGGCGGAAGTGGACGGAGGCCGGGTACTTCTTCACGAGCTCCGCGGCCTTCCGCGTGCACTCGCGGCAGGCGGGGCAGCCGAAGTCCACGAAGAGGACGACCGAGACGCGCGTGTCCGGGCTGCCGAGCACGAGCGTGTCGGAGACGTCGAGGCGAAGGCCCTTGGTCGACGGCTCGAAGATGCGCTGGAGGCGGGCACTCTCCTGTGCATACGCCTCGCCCGAGAGCGCGAGCGCGAGGAGCACGGCGGCGGTGGTTCCGCCGAGAAGGAAGGGGCGCCGGGGGAGGGAAACCGCGCGCGCCCGCCACGCCGGCGGCACCACGAGGATCGCGAGCCCGAGGAACCCCGCCTGCATTGCCGAGCAGTAGAGGCAGACCTTCCCGAGAAGGAACCACGAGACCGTGGCCGTGTAGAGCACCGCGCAGGCGCCGACCGCCGCGGCAATGCCCGCCATGACGAGGAAGCCGGTCGCGCGGCGCGAGGCGAGGAGCCAGCAGAAGAGCGTGGCGCCCCCCAGCCCCCCCCACGTCGCGAGCGAGACGCCGAGGAACTTCGCGTACTTCGATGTCTGCACCGCGTCGCAGTCGAACACCGCCGACTCGGCGATGTGACAGCTCGAAGGCGAGCCGGTCGCCTCGAAGCGCGCGCTCTCGTACCGGAGGAAGAGCGCGACGAGCGTGGTCGCGAGCGCGACCGCGAGCGCGGCGCGGTACCGGGCGGGGCTCATGGCCCTGATTATAGGGGGGCGCGGGGGGCCGGGGGCGGTAGCATCCCGTTCATGGCGCTCCGCCCGTTCCATCTCGCCTTCCCGGTGCGCGACCTCGCGGAGGCGCGCGCCTTCTACGGCGGCCTCCTCGCCTGTCCCGAGGGCCGGAGCAGCGAGAGCTGGGTCGACTTCGACTTCTTCGGCCATCAGATCGTTGCCCACCTGAGCCCGGGCGGGGGCGCCGAGGCGACCAACGAGGTGGACGGCGAGGCGATCCCGGTGCGTCACTTCGGGGTCGTTCTCCCGTGGGAGGAGTTCCCGGCGATGGAGAAGCGGCTGCGCGAGCGCGGCATCGCCTTCCTCGTCGAGCCGCAGATCCGGTTCCGCGGCAAGCCCGGCGAGCAGGCGACGATGTTCCTGAAGGACCCGAGCGGGAACGCGCTCGAGTTCAAGGCCTTCAGGGACCCGCGCAAGCTCTTCGCTCGCTAGGGCGCTCCCGCGTCCGCGGAGGGTGGGCTGCCGGCCATCCGGGGGCGACGGCCGTTCGTGACCCGGAGGCGAAGGGGGCTGGGGTCTGGTGCAGGGAGATGCGCCGCGGACTCTTTTCGGGTCGCGGTCACGGCAGGCGAGCTACATCCTGATGCCCGGGCAACCTTGCCCATGACCCAGGAGGCACTCCCATGGAGCCTGGGAGGGGCTTCCATGGACCGGCGGAGGGAGCTCCGAAGGTGCCCGCGGGCCATGCGTGTTCCAGTGCAATACGGTTGCAATGCGCTGCTTGCCGTCGGTCGCCGGGATCGCGCCATCGTTTGCAGTGCGGGCAGGCTGCAACGTGAATCTCGCAGCCCTGGATCCCCGTTCCCTCGCCCGAGTCATTCACGAGGATCGAGACCGACGGGCAGGTGGAATCGCGCGGACCGACGCCGCTCGGCGAGGGAGCCTACGGAACGAAGGTCGAGGCGGTGTTCTGGGCGAGGACAGGCGGTCGAGAGCGAGGAGCGACGACGAAGCCGGCTCCAAAGGAGCCCGCGAGGAGGAGCGACGCAGAGATCGGCCGGATGGACCGGCCAGAACCGCGAGACTCGTGAATGATCCAGGCTAGGTTCGCCAGGGAGGATCCCATGGACGCGAGGCGACTCCTCTTGTTGGGGACCGATGAGGCGACCCGCCGGTCGATCCTGGATGCGGCCCGCACGTTGGGCTGCCTGTGCGAAGCCGTCGAGACCGGGGACGCCTTCCGACGATCCTACGTCGCGGGCAACCCGTCCTTGATCGTCATCGACATGGACCCGGAGGACGACAGCGCCTCGGCCACGCTCCGCTATCTCGCCGAACAGGCGTGTCGCGTGCCCGTCCTGCTCGTCACGAGCTTCGACGCGACGGTGCTGGATTCCATCGCCCAGCTCGCGAGGCTTCGCGGCCTTCGGATCGTCGATGTCACGGGGAAGGGCGAGGCGCCAGCCCAGGTCCGACGCCTCGTGAAGTCGGCCTCCGCCAACGAGGGCCTGCGGCTGGGGATCCGACGGGCGCTTGCGCGGGGGGAGATCTCGCCGTGCTACCAGCCGATCTTCGACCTGCGCACGTCCTCCATCGTCGGCGTGGAGGCCCTCATGCGCTGGGACCACGCGCTGCTCGGCCACCTGCCGCCTTCCAGTTTCGGGCGGGCTGCGGACGACACGGGCATGTTCGACGAGCTGGGCTGGCACGTGATCGGGCAGGCGCTCAAGGAGTTCTTCGCGCCGGCGCGCCGGGGCTGGCCGGTGTTCCTTGTCGTGAACGCCTCGCCACAGCAGATCACAGAGCGGGGATTCGCGGACCGACTGCTCCGGGCGATCCGCGCGGCGGGCGGCGCCCCGGAACGCGTCACCCTGGAGGTGACGGAGAGCAGCAGCATGGAGCACCCGACCCGCGCGCTCGCCCTCTTCGGAAGGCTGCACTCCGCCGGCGTGCGGCTCGCGCTGGACAACTTCGGCAAGGGCTACCTGTTCCTCCCGCTGCTCCAGCGGATGCCCATCGACTTCCTGAAGATCGACCAGGAGTTCGTGCGGCGGGCCCCCGACTCGCGCGACGCGCGCGCCATCCTGGCCACGCTCGTCGGCCTCGGGAGGAACATGGGGCTGACCGTCGCCGCCGAGGGCATCGACTCGCAGGCGTGCCTCGACATCGTGGGAAGGCTCGGCGTGACCCTCGGGCAGGGATCGCACCTTGACAAGCAGGTGCCGTGGGAGAGGCTTGCGCTTCCGGGAGAGTGGCCCACGGAGGAGGGCTGGTCCAGCTGAGCCCGAGCGCCCCCGAACCCCCTGTCCCTTGCAGAACGAAGAACGGGCCCCACGGAGGGGCCCGTTCGAATGGTGGCGGGGGCGGGATTCGAACCCGCGATCCCCAGGTTATGAGCGCGTCCCGATCGCGAGAAACCTTGATTCCAAGCACACCCCGACCTGTGGTCGGACACCGGATTGTACGCGATTACCCGGGGTCCTGGGTAGTACTACCCGGAGCGTGGGACAACGCGATGGACAGCGCGACGGCGACCGATCAGCCGGTCTCATCGACGGGATGCGCGGAGTCTGGAACCACCTCATCCAGGATGGGACCGGGATCGAAGCGCTTCCTCTTGGAAAAAAAAAGTCCGAGAGTGAGTGTGGCTCGGTACTAGGGTTCCGCGCGCATCCCGTGCCGCCTTTCGACCATCCGAACCAGCTCGGACAGTGACGGAACTCTCGGCCCCTCGGCTCCCCTCGACAGGAACACCCCCAATCCAGAAAGCG
>DASUGR010000092.1:0-8699 GCA_036273915.1 Planctomycetota bacterium
CGGCGCGCCAGCCCTCGCTCCCGTCGCTCGCGATCACGACGGGGCAGGCCTTGTGCGCCTTGTAGATCTCGACCTCCTTGGCGACGTCGAGCGCGGTGCCGCCCTCGAGGCCGGCGGCGCAGACGAGGACGAGCGGCTCCGACGAGAGGTCGATGTGCTTCTTGTCCTCGGTCGCGTCGCAGGCGATCGACTTGTAGCAGAGCTCCGAGAGCTTGATCCGGATCTCCTGCGCGGCGATCCGGTTCCGGCCGTTGCCGACGATCGCCCAGTGGCGGCGCGGCGGCGCGTTCGTGCGGGCGGCCTCGGCCACCTGCTCCTCGCGCGCGAGCAGCTCGCGCATCTTGGCCGGCAGGCCCGCCAGCGCGCGCAGGAGGCGGTTGCGCCGCGCGGGATCGCCGACCCCGCACGCCTGCGCGAGCGCCTCGCCGAGCAGCGTGCCGGCCGCGATCTGGCTGTAGAAGGCCTTCGTCGACGCGACCGACATCTCGACGTCGCGGCCGTCGCTCGTGTAGAGGACGCCGTCGACGCGCTCGGTCAGGTCGCTGTGGCGGCGGTTGACGATCGCGAGGACCGACGCGCCGCGCGCGCGCAGCAGGTCGACGGTCCGGTTCGTGTCCGTCGTCGTGCCGCTCTGGCTGATCGCGACGAAGAGCGAGTCGCTCATGTCGTCGCGCAGGTGGAAACCGCTCACCTCGGTGGCCGGCTTCGCGAGCACCTCGACGGGCATCCCGTGGAGCGCCTCGGCGATCGCCTCGGCCACCCCCTGGCCGGCGACCGCGGCGGTCCCCTGGCCGATGACCCAGATGCGGCGGATGCGCCCGCCCTTCAGCCGCTCGCAGATCGCGCGGGGCAGGCTCTCCTCGCCGAGCGTGACGCGGGCGAGGCCGAACTCCTCGGACAGGCGGCCGCGCAGCGTCTTGCGGATCGACTCGGGCGCCTCGGCGATCTCCTTCTTCAGGTAGTGGCTGTGGTCGCCGCGGTCGATGTCGCGCGTCGTGATCTCGACCCGCTTCAGGTCCTTGTCGGCGACCGGCAGCGGCGTCCCGTCGTAGGCGATCCGCTCCATCCCCTCGCGCTGCCCGGCGCGGGCGCGGTCGAGGATGACGATCTGGCCGCGGCTCTGCGGGCGGTCGGGGTCGGCGGGCGACTCGCCGTCGAGCCGCAGGTAGCGGTTCGTCTGCTCGACGATGCCGTAGGGCTCCGACGCGACGATGAACGAGTCGTTCGCGACGCCGACGTAGAGCGCCTGCCCGCTCCCGCGCAGCGCGAGGAAGAGCCGGCCGGGCTCGTCCGCGGACTGGACCGCGATCGCGACCGAGCCGTCGAACCGCGAAACGCTCTTGCGGAACGCCTCCGCGACGCTGTCGCCGCGGGCCACGAACTTCGACACGACGACCGGGATCACCTTCGCATCGGTGGTGATCTCGGGCGCGATCAGGAGCTCCTCGCCGCGGATCAGCTCCTGGTAGTTGTCGACGTCGCCGTTGAGCGCGCCGACCGTGTAGCAGGGGGTGGTGCCGGCCGTCTGCTCCTGGTTCAGCGGGTGCGCGTTTGCCTCGCTGATGATGCCGACGCTCGCCCATCGCGTGTGCGCGAGGATCTCGGCCGTGGTGCCGGGATCGTCGAGCACGACCTGCAGCAGCGTGTCGCCCGCGATCGCGGAGCGGATCACCCGGACGTTGTCGCCGAGCTCCCCCACCTCCGCGGCGACCTTGTAGGAGAAGCTCAGCGCCACCCCGCCCGACCGCGTGCGGACGCGCCGGACCGCGCGGTGCGTGAGGTGCGGGATCACCTCCCGCTCGCGGATCTGCTCCTCGACGTCGCGCGGGAGCTTCTCGAAGTCGCCGCGGACGAGGACGTGGACGCCCGCGGAGTCGCGGCCCCGCACCTCGAGCCGGTCGAGGCTGTTCAGCGCGGCGTTGATGTCGTACGCGGCGCGCAGGCGGGTCTCGCCGTTGCCGCCGCCCATGAGCGCGCGGACCTTCTCGACGTTGCCCAGCCGATCGCGCTCGAGGGCGAAGTGGGCGTCCTTGGCCCGCACGAGGAGCGCGTTCAGGGCCTCCACGCGCGCGCTGCCGAGGCCGGACGCCTGCTGGTCGAGGAGCTGCTCGAACCGGGAGACGGCCTCGCCGAACCGCCCGACCTCCTGCGCGAGGGCGCCCGCGCCGGCGAAGAGCGCCTGCATGCCGCGGGCGCCGGTCGTCTCCTCGGCCAGCTTCTCGGCGGCAAAGACCGCGTCCGCGAGCGCGGCGTCCGCGGGTCCCCCGTCGGTCCCCCACGCCCGCACCCGGTCGGCCGCCTCGGCGAGCCGCGCGGTCCCGGCCTTCAGGTCGGGAAGGGGCCTCTTGTCAGGCCGGGAGAGGACGGCAACGATCCCGCACATGGAGCGTCAGCCATCTTCCATCGGCAGTCGGGGCCCGACAAGTAAGCCGGGTTCCCTAGGGGCCCCCTTCCTTTCCGAAAGCCCTAGAATCGGGGCCCATCCGGTTCCCCGGGCCCCTCCACCTCCTTCTCCTCGCGGCAACCGTGTTCGCCGGCGAGGAGCGCCCCTTGGACCACGCCGAGGGCCTGCCGAGCGACGATGTCCTGGACCTCGTCTCCTCCGGCCCCACCGTGTGGGCGGCCACCGCGAGCGGCCTCGCGCGCATCGAGACCTACGGGATCCGCCGCGCCCCGCCGCCCGGCGTCGCGCGGCTCCTCGCGCCCGCGCCCGGCGGGAGGGTTTTCGCGCTCTACGCCACCGGGATCCTGCGCGTGGGCGACGCGGTCGAGGAGCGGATCGACCTCCCGGTCGACCCGGCGCGCGCGCAGGCCGACGCGATGGACGCCGATCCCGACGGGACGATCCGGCTGCGGATCGGCGGCGCGGGGTACGTGCGGCCGCCCGGCGGGCCCTGGCGCGAGGAGGGCGCGGGGCCGGAGCCGCGCGCGAGCACGGAGCACGAGGGCGAGACGTGGACGCCGACGCGCGGCCGCGGGATCCTGCGGCGGCGGAAGGAGCCGTATTTCCGCTCCGTCGTGCTGCCGCGCGGCCCGCGCGTGCACGCGCTCGCGCTCGGCGCGGACGGCACCGTCTGGTGCGGGACGAATGAGGGGCTCGGGGCCATCCACCCGGACGGGACGACCGACGCTTGGGACACGATCCTCGGGCGGTCGCTCGGCATCGTGACCGCGTGCGCGGTGGACCGGCAGGGCCGCGTCTGGATCGGGAGCGGCTCGTCATTCCCGGGTCTTTACCGCCTCGACGCGGACGGTTGGCGCCACCTCGACCAGATCCAGGGCCACGTGCACCGGATCACCGTCGACCCGTCGGGCGCGCTCTGGTTCGCGGTGCTGCGCGACCCCGCCGCGCCGGCCGCCGCGGACCAGGGCGCGTGGTGCTTCGCCGACGGGCAGTTCCGCCCGGCGCCGGAGAACGTCGACCTGCCGTCGGCGCGCGTCTACGACGTGGTCGCGCGCGACCGGCGCGGCACGCTCTGGTTCGCGACGCTGAAGGGGCTCGCGTCCTACGACGGGCCGGGCCGCGTCACCTACTACCTTCCCGACCTGCAGTCGCCGGAGCCCGAGGAGCCGGCGGGCGAGACGCGCGAGGTCCGGAAGCTCCTCGGCGAGAAGGTCTGGTGCCTCTGCGCCGCCCGCGACGGCGCCCTCTGGATCGGCTACCAGCTGACGCCGGGCGCGTCGCGGCTCACGGCGGAGGGCATCGAGCACTTCGACGTGGACGACGGGCTCTGCGACGCCAACGTCTGGTCGATCGCGGAGGGGAAGCCGGGCGTGTTCTGGTTCGCGACCGGCGCCGGGCTCAGCCGCTACGACGGGCTGCGCTGGTCCTGCTTCCGGAACGAGGAGGGGCTCGGGGAGGAGACCATCTGGCCGCTGCTGCCGCTCGAGGACGGCACGCTCTGGATGGGGACGCTCGGCGCGGGGCTCGTCCACCTGGACCCGCGCGACAGGACGCCGCCGCGCACGCGCTTCCGCGCGGACTCGTACGACGCGGACGACGGGCGGACGGTCGAGGTCCTCTGGACGGGCGCCGACGCGTGGTTCGACACGCGGGCGGCGGACCTCCGCTACCGCTCGCGGCTCGACGGCGGCCCGTGGTCGGCCGTGACGGCCGCGACGTCCGTGCGCGTGACGCCCGCGGCGGGCCGCCACGTGCTCGAGGTGCAGGCGATCGACCGCTTCGGGAACGCGGAGGACCCGCCGGCGAGGGTCGAGGTCCGGATCGCGTCGCCCTCGCGGATCCCCTACCTCGCGGTCGCCGCCGCGGCGGTCGTGCTCGTCGCCGTGGGGTTCCTCTTCGGCCGCGCGCGCCGGCGGCCCGCCTCGCGGTAGCTTCCGCGCCCCCGAAGCCCCCCGAGATCACCGCCCGAGGAGGTTCCGGAGCACGAGCCACGCCATGCTCGGGCTCTCCGCCATCCGGCGCCTGAGGTAGGCCGTCGCGTCGTCCCAGCCGTCCGCGAACGGCACGTAGAGGCGGACCGGCAGCGCGGGGCCGAGCGCGCCCTTCCGCACGCGCTCGAGGAGGCGGGTGCGCGGCACGCCCAAGAGCATCTGCACCTCGCAGCGGTCGGGATCGAGCGGCGCGACCTCGCGCACGAACCGCTCGACGGTCGGCTGGTCGTGCGTCCCGAACTCGACGAGGACCTTCCTCTCGAGGAGGCGCCGCGCGAAGGAGACCATCCGCTCCTTCATCGCCCACTTGTCCGTCGTGGCGACGTCCCCGGGCTCCGGGTAGATGCCGATCACGAGGCGCAGGCGCATCCCGGGCGGGATCCGCGCGAGGTCCTTCTCCGTCCGGTTGAGGCGCGTCTGGAGGACAGTGCCGACGTCGTTGCCCTTCTCGAAGATCCCGACCGCGAGGTCGATCGTGAAGTCGGTCCAGCGCCGGTCCTCCATGTCGATCGTGAGCGCGACGTCCCGGTCGCGCGCGTGCGCGGCGAGCCCGGTGATCGGGCCGATCGCCTCCTCCCGCGTGCCCGCGGTGAACGCGGACGGCTTCAGCGAGACCGAGGGGCGCGTCGCCCGGTCGGCGAAGCGCGGGTCGCGGGAGAGCGCGTCGATCACCGAGACGTAGAGCCGGACGTTCGCGTCGACCTTCGCCTTCTCCTTCACCTCCTCGCCGAGCACGTCGAGGGTCGTCAGGATGCCTCGGTCCCGCCAGAGCGCGGCCGCGACGTCGAGCGCCTTGCCGAGGGAGTCGCCCGCGACGTAGGGACGGGCGAACCAGCGCACCATCGGGCCCGGGAAGAGCCTCGCCAGCATGGGCGGGAATCCTAGCCCCCGGAGCCCCCCCTGATGAAGAACCCGCGGCGTTCTTGCCCCCTGGGCTCCCCGTGAGGATGATGCGTGCTCACCCATGAAGATCCTCATCACCGGGGGAGCCGGCCAGGTGGGCACGGACCTCCTCCACCACCTGCACGACAAGGGCGGAAAGCTCTCGGTCTTCGACCTCGCGGCGCCGCCCGACGGGCTGCCCGCGGGCGTCCGCTGGTCCCGCGGGAGCGTGGACAACCCGAGCGAGCTTTACGACGCGGTGAAGGACGCGGCGCCGGAGGTCATGTACCACTTCGCCGCGCTGCTCAGCGCGACCGGCGAGAAGGTGCCCCACCGCGCGTATGCCGTAAATATGGACGGTACGCGCAACGCGCTCGAGGCTGCGCGGCTTTTCGGGGTGAGGCAGGTGATGTTCGCGAGCACGATCGCGGTCTTCGGGCCGGGGCTTCCCGACCCGGTGCCCGACGACGTGCCGCTCCTGCCGTCGACGATCTACGGCGTGACGAAGGTCGCGGGCGAGCTCCTCGGCGCGTACTACAAGCGGAAGTGGGGCCTCGATTTCCGCGGCGTGCGCTTCCCCGGGCTCATCAACGCGGGCGTGCCGGGCGGCGGGACGACGGACTACGCGCTCCACATGTACGTGGACGGGATCCGGTCGGGCAGGTACGAGTGCTACGTCGGGCCCGAGTCGACGGTCCCGATGATGTACATGCCCGACGCGCTGCGCGCGCTCGTGGAGCTCTCGGAGGCGCCGGCGAAGGGTCTCAAGCGGTGCATCTACAACATCGCGGCGTTGAGCCCGACGGCCGCGGACTTCGCGAAGGCGGTGAAGACGCGCGTGCCCGGCGTGGAGATCACCTACAAGGTCGATCCCGCGCGCCAGGCGATCCTCGACTCGTGGCCGAAGCGGCTCGACGATTCCTGCGCGCGCGCGGACTGGGGCTGGAGGGCGCGCTACGACCTCGACCGGATGAGCGACGACCTCGTGCCGAAGATCCGCAAGATGGTCGGCGTGTTCTAGGGAGTCCGAGGGGAAGGGGCCCGGGGAAGGGGGGCGCGATCGCGCCCCGCGGAGGCCCGCCGCTCGTCGGCTGCAGCGGCTTGTTGGGCTGCCGGTCGTCACAGCGAAACGACGTTCTTCGAGTAGCCGTTCTCGCGGAGGAACTGAATGACATCTGCTCGCTCCTCCGGCGGCACCTCGACGGTGAAGACCCGAGCGACACCAGCCACCTGCACGTGCGCGGACTGCGCGAGCGGCGCGGGGTGGAATCCGACATCGACAAGCGTGGACACGAGGAGACCCGCGATCGCGGGATTGTCGAACTCTGCTACGGCGACATACACGGGTCTGTCAGCCTAACGTCTTGCCGCGAGCGGCGACACCCCATGCTACCGCTTCCGCCCCTCGCGCGCCCGCCGCTCGTCGGCTGCAGCGGCTTGTTAGGCGGACTTCCTCGAGAATGCCCTAGCCGCCTCACGCGGGACTTCTATGGGCACGAAGAAGCGCTCCGGGTAGAGGTAGTCCTCGCCCGACTCATCGACCACGCGAACCAAGCCGCGAGCCTGGGCAGACGGGTCGTCCACGAGGCGGTAGATCTTGCGCAGTTCGAGTGCGGCCGGGTAACCCCGGTTCTCGACGCACAGACCGTGGCGAGCGGGTTTTGCCATCGTCGTCAGCCGAGAAGTCGCTTGATCGCGGCGCCCGATCCCGTGCGCCTCGTACCAATGTACATCAGCGCGTGCGTTGCGGCCATCGGGAAGCTCCACGGTCGCGATGCCCTTCAACTTGCGCCACCGCGTCCCGCCGTGCGTCTTCCGAAGGCGAACGCGCTCTCGGACAGAGCGGCCAACGGCGATGACCTCGATCTGCTCGACCTCACCGACGACCTTGAACCAGCTGGCCGCTTCGCTCAACCTGCGTCAGTTCCGCCTAACGACCTGCCGCTCAGCCGCGAGCGGCCTACTCCCATGCTACCGCATTCTCCCGGCGCTCCCCGCCGCTCGTCGGCTGCAGCGGCTTGTTAGCCGGGCCCCCGGCCGAGATGGTGACGACGGTGCAGCCCTCCGGCTGAGCACAAACCTGCGGTACGCTGAAAGCGGGCGGAGCGCGGTTACTATCCGCACCGAGCATGACGATTATTGCCCGTGTTCTGGCGATCGGTGGTCTCCTGATCGTGCTGGCCACGGGCACGTTTCTCTCCTTAGATCGGCATCCGACGCATGGGACAGGCGTGGTCGGAGCGTTGACGTTCATCTTCGCGGGTGGACTCACCGGCTTGGCGGTCACATGCCTGCTGCTAGACCGCATCCGCCGCAAGAGGCCGAGTGTCGGTGCCGACGCAGGAGCGATGCTCGCGTTCCTCCTAATGCTCGTGGCCACGCCGGTGGTGTGCTGGCTGGTCGTCGTGATGTTGGAGGAAATCCGCCTTGCCGCTCACTGACTAGGAGCCATCGGAACCACCTAACGTCTCGCCGCTCAGCCGCGAGCGGCGCTCCCCATGCTACCGCTTCCGCCCCTTGCGCGCCCGCCGCTCGTCGGCTGCAGCGGCGAGTTGTACGGTAGGCACCGCGGCCAACCTCTCACGGAGCCGGAGATGCGGACGCTCCCGGCATCTAGGCGTGTTTCTCGTAGACCACGACCTGATCAACGCTGCTACTTGTGAACGGTTGGCGCTTCCACCCGGACCAGCGGTCGCGTAGCCGGAGACCGGCGAGCCGAGCCATGAGGTCGAGCTCGGACGGCCAGACGTAGCGGTACGGGGCGGAATGGTGCACCAGCCTGCCCTCGACGCGCATCCAGTGGTGTGACCACGAGATCTGCCCTTGAACGTCCTCGAACGTCTCGATTCCGACGTGATCGTCGTCCATGGTGAACACCCGGCCAAGCTCAGTCGGAGGCAGACGGCGAAGCTGCGGCACGAGCACCTCCACGACAAACACGCCGCCAGGCACGAGGTGGGCGGCCGCGTTGGTGAACACCGCGATCTGCTCGTCCTGAGTGGTGAGATTCATGATCGTGTTGAAAACCAGATAAACCAGCGCGAACTCGCCCGGTAGGCGCGTCTTCGACATGTCGCCGATGGTTACCGGGATGGCGTCCGCCCCTGGCTTGTGCCGCAGCTGTTCGGCCATGTGCGGTGACAGCTCGATCCCCTGCACGCTGACCCCACACGCGCTCAGCGGCAGCGCCACACGGCCTGTGCCGATCGCGAACTCCAGGGCGGGGCCGCCTCGGGTCAGTTCGGCCAGCATATGCACAACGGGTTCGAGGACCGCCGGTTCGAACATCGCTGCCGAGGTGATGTCGTAGACCTCGGCGATGTCGCGACCCCACATGACGGACGGCATGGCGCACCTACTCCCATTGATCCGTACAACGTCTTGCCGCTCAGCTGCGAGCGGCGACACCCCATGCTAACGCT
>DASUGR010000093.1:0-8548 GCA_036273915.1 Planctomycetota bacterium
GGGAAGAGCGTCGCGAGGGCGGCGGAGAGCGCCTGGCGGAGCGGGACCCCGCGGCGGGGCCGCCGCGCCTCGGCGCGCGCCGCGCGGAAGCGGTCGACGGTCGAGCGCCCGCCGCTCGCGACGAAGACGCGCAGCACCGGCTTCACCTTGCGGAGGAACGTCGCGGTCCCGAGCTCGGCGTAGGCCCCCGAGAGGCGGCCCCAGAACCCCGGGCCGGCGGGGGCCGGCGATCCGGTGTCCGAGCCGACGAGCGCGGCGCGCGCCTCCGCCCGGAGCTTCGCGATGTGCGGCGCGGCGCTCTGCCGGATGGACTGGACGATCGCCTCGAACTCCCCGTCGTCGCCGGCGGCGTCGAAGTGCGGGGCGTCCGCCTTGCGGAACGCGATGCACTGGTCGACGAGCTCGCGGTCGAGGAAGTGGGGGAGGTAGCCGTCGACGCCGTAGACGAGGCGGAACCCGACCGTCGCGCTGCCCTTGTTGACGCGCGTACGGAACTGCGTGTCGAGCCGCGCGTGCGCGGGGAGGTCCGACCAGGACCCGCCCTTGACGATGATCGAGTCGCTGTCGCCCGGGAACGCCGTGCAGGTCATCTCCCACACGTTCCCGCAGAGGTCGACGCAGCCGCTCGGTGCCGCGCCGTCCGGGTAGGCGCCTACGGGCGTCGTCCCCTTGATCCCGCTCTTCGCGGTGTTGCAGCGCCGCGAGTCGAAGAAGTCGCCCCACACGTAGGCGGCGGGCTCCTCGAGCCCCGCGGCCGCGATCCACTGATCCTCGGTGGGGAGCGAGCCGCCGGCCCAGAGCGCGAACGCGATGACGTCGAAGAAGTCCACGCCCGTGACCGGGTGGTCGAGTTTCGTCGAGGGGCAGTCGCCGCGCGGCCAGGTGGGGGGGGGCCGGTGGCCCGTCTCCGCGAGGAAGACGGAGTAGCGGCGGTTGGTGACGGGGGCGCGATCGACTTCGAGGGATCCGACGCGGGCCGTGTCTCTCTGGTCGTGCGCCGCCGGCGCCCGTGCAGTGCGAGCGGCTGAAGCGGCCATGGTGTCCTTGCCCGGATCCCCTTCGGCGCGCGGGCGTTCCCGACTTGAGCCGCGCGGCCGCCCCCGTCTCAGGCGGACGCAAGCGAGCGAGGGGGGCGCCGCGGGGCGCCCCCCCGATGTCTCGAATGGAAACGCTGCCCTTACGGGGCGACGAAGTAGCTGACGGTCGAGTTCCCGAGGCCGACCGTGTCGAACATCGCCGCGAACGGGTCAAGCCAGGTGCGGATCTGGTTGCCCACCACGCGGAAGCCGTTCGTCGGGACGTAGAGGATGTCGCCCGGACGGAGGAAGAAGTTCGTGGAGAAGTCGCCCTCCGAGAAGAACTTCTTCAGCTCGACGTGGTAGATCTTCGTCGCGCCGTCGACCTCGCGGAAGAGGAGCGCGCGGTTGCTCGAGGCGTAGATCGTCTGGCCGCGGGCGAGACCCATGAGGTCCGCGACGCGCATCTGGCCCGTGTACGGGAAGCGGCCGGACACCGCGACCTCGCCGAGCACCGTGACGGCCTTCGAGTCGAAGGAGTTCACCGCGACGTACACGCGCGGGTTCTTGAGGCCGAGCGAAGCGCGGAAGCTCTCCTCGAGCTCGCTCTTCACCTGCTCGGTCGTCTTGCCCGTGACGACGATGTCGCCGTGGCCAGGGAAGGTCATCTTCCCGTCGGGGCGAACCCGGTTCGTCGTCTCGAGCCCCTCCTCGCCGAGGACCATGATCGTGAGGTTGTCGCCCTCTCCGATCACGTAGTCCGGCGACGTCTGCAGCGAGGCAGCCCGCGCGAAGATGCCGTTGTTGTACGCCTGGCTCTTGCAGCCCGTCATCGCGACGAGCCCGAGCGCCAGCAGCGCCGTTCCGATGCGCTTCATTCGAGAATCTCCTCTCAGTTTCCCGCCAATCGGGCACGCTCCGCAACCGGGCTCCTTACCAGTCCCGATTCCGCCCGGAGCACCCGTGACGCACCCCCATCGGCACGTTCCCCCGTCGGCCTGAAGCGGGACAGCGCGGCGACCGGCCTTACACCGGTTAGGGGCTGCCCCCGGACCCCCTGTGGATCGCGCGCGGGAGAGCGCGGAGCGGAGGAGACGCGGGCTAGCTGCCGCGCTCGAGCGCGTAGCCGTACCGGCCCTTGTCCGACAGGTCCGGCAGGAGGCGCCGCGGCACGAGGAAGGACCGCGACTCGAGGATGAACGTGAAGATGCGGTAGCGGCTGCCGGCCGTCTTGTCGAGGTAGTCGACGCCGCTCGACCCGCCGGTGCCTACCCGGAGCCCGATCATCCGCTCCACCATGCGCGCGTGGCGGAACCGCCAGAGCCGCCACAGCTCCTCGAACTCGAGCAGCGAATCGAGCAGCCGGTTCGGCCAGTGCAGCAGCGGCTCCTCCCGGTAGGCCGCGATGAAGAGGCACGCCGCCCGCGTCTTCGCCTCGGGGCCCCCGAGGAACGCGCGGCCCTGCGCGAGGTAAGCGTCGAGCCGCTTGAGCGTGGCGTCGCGCTCCGCCGCCGCGAGCTGCGGGTTCCCGATCTGGAGGTCGCGCTGCGCCTTTACGTAGGCATCGAACGCCTTCAGGTAGGACGCCTCGAACCCCGGCTCGAGCGGCGTCCGGGCGAGCCACCGCGCGAGCGCGTCGCGCAGCGTCGGCGCGCGGCGGATCTCCGCGAACCGCTCCACCTCCCCGGGCGCGAACCGCCGCTCGAACGACCGCCCCTCGTACTCGTACCGCGCGTCGTCCTTGAGCCCGGCGAGCAGCTCCAGCTCCCGGAACTGCACCGACTGGAAGCCCGAGGCGTTGCCGAGCGCGTCGCGGAACGCGAGGAAGTCCGCCGGCTGCATCGTCTCGAGCACGCCGAGCTGCGCGACGAAGATCTTCTGGATCTCGTGGACGCGGTGCAGCGCCATCACCACGCGCATGATGTCGGGCTCGGGCACGGGATCCTGCGCGAGGAGGTCGCGCGAGAGCTTGAGCTCGTGCAGCACCTGCTTGAACCAGAGCTCATACGCCTGATGCACGATCAGGAAGAGCATCTCGTCGTGGTGCGCGATCGGGCGCGGCCTGCCGTCCGGCCCCGGCGGCTCCTGCGCGCCGAGGATCTTGTCGAGGCCGAGGTAGGTGCCGTACGTGATCGGCAGGCTCATCGCGGAAGGAGCGTAGCACGCCCGCCCCGGACGCGGTATCGCCGCCCGCGCCAGTCCACCGTCGACCCGAAGAGCCCAAGCAGGAGGTTCAGGGGCTCGAGGACCCAGAGCAGCGGCAGCAGGGGGAGCGCGCGCACGAGGGACCGGTCCCAGCAGAAGCGGAAGTCGACGAGGAGCGCCACCGCCGCGCGGACGGCCGTGTGGAGCCCGAGCGCCGTGAGCGCGAGCGGGCCCCCTTGCAGGAGGAGGAGGAGAGGCGCCGTGGAGAGGGGGAGGGCGAGCGCGTAGAGCAGCGGCGCCGCGGAGCGCACGGTGCGCGCCCACCGCAGCGCGTGCCGCCCGGTCTCGCGGAAGCCGCCGCCGGGCGCGTGGAGCCGCGCGGCCCTCCGCGCGAGGGCCAGGCGGCAGCCCGCGCGCCGGAGCAGCACGCCCATCCCGTAGTCCTCGGCGATGCGGTCGGCGACCGCGCGGTAGCCGCCGACCTTCGCGAGCGCCTCGCGCCGGATGCCCACGGTCGCGCCGGTCATCACGCGTCCCCGGCCGAGGAGCACCGCGAGCACGGCCTCGGTGTCGAAGAGGAGGCCGCCGAGCCGCGACCAGAAGCCGCGCATCCCGTAGACCACGGGCACGAACGAGACGGCTTCGGCGTCCAGAAGGCCGTTGGCGATGTCGCGCAGGTAGAGCGGGTCGGGACGCACGTCCGAGTCCGCGACCGCGACGATCCCGTGGCGCGCGACCGCCTCGCCGCGGAGCACCACCGCCACCTTCGGGTTCGCGGCCTCCGCGTCCCTCCCCTGGATGCGCCGGGCGTGGACGTCGGGCACGCGCCGCATGGCCTCGTCGGCAGCGGCGATCGCGGGGTCGTCCGGGCGCTCGTGGAGGAAGAGCACCTCGAAGTCCGGGTAGTTCTGCCGGAGCGTCGCCTCGAGGTTCTCGAGCAGCCCCGGATCGTCGCCGTAGAGCGGCTTCAGGATCGAGATCCCGGGCGTCTCGCCCTTGGGAATGGACGCCACGCGGGCGCGGCGGAGGTAGCGGAGGAGCAGGAGGAGCCCGGCCGCCTGGCGGAGGAGTGCCGTGAGCGCGACGGCCCAGACGACGGCGCCGGTCATCCGCTCGCCCCCGCCGCCGGAGCGTTGGCGAAAGCGGAAGCCCCCGAGCCCCCCCCCGATCGCGCGGCGGCCCTGCTACCGTACATGCTGCACGGTTATAGCCTCGATGACGACGGACTTCCGCGAAGAGCGCCTTGCCATGGTCCAGCGGCAGCTCGTCTCCCGGGGGGTCAGGGACCCCGGCGTCCTCTCCGCGATGCGCACGGTGCCGCGGCACGAGTTCGTCCCGGACGACCTGAAGGACCTCGCCTACGACGATCGCCCGCTGCCGATCGGCCGGGGCCAGACGATCAGCCAGCCGTACATCGTGGCGCTCATGACCGAGCTCGCGGAGCTCCGGGGCGAGGAGAGCGTCCTCGAGGTCGGGACGGGGTCCGGCTACCAGGCGGCGGTGCTCGCGGAGCTCGCGGCGCGGGTGTACACGATCGAGCTCGTCGAGCCGCTGCTGCGCCAGGCGGCCGAGACGCTCGCGCGGCTCCGCTACCGGAACGTGTTCCCGCGGTTCGGCGACGGGCGGCTCGGCTGGAAGGAGATGGCCCCGTTCGACGCGATCCTCGTCACCGCGGCCCCCTCGCGGCGGGTCCCGGCGGAGCTGCTCGCGCAGCTCTGCGAAGGCGGGCGCCTCGTCGTCCCGGTGGGGGGCGAGGTACAGACGCTCCGCCTCCTGCGGCGGCGTGGCGGGTCGTTCGAGGAGCGGGACGTCATGGCCGTCCGGTTCGTGCCCCTCGTGGGCGCCGCCGAATGATCCCGCTCCTCCGCGTGCTCTCCTTCGTGGCGAACGCGGCCCTCTTCGCCGCGCCCCCGCTGCTCCTCGGGTTCGGTTGGCTCGCTGCCGCCGCGGCCGCCGCGGCGCTCTTCGTCGTCTCCTGGTGGGCGTGCGGACGCGCACCACCCGGTGCGCCCGCGCACGCCGACGTGCTCGAGGCGGCCGCGCGTGCGGCGGAGCGGATGGGCGTGCGCGCGCCCCGCTTCGTGCGGACCGTCCCGGGTTGGATCGCGGGCGCGGTCCGGGCGAGGGGCGGGTACGGGCTCGTGCTCGGCGAGGAGGTCGCCGCGCGCCACCGGGAAGCCCTGCTCGCCCACGAGATCGCGCACTACGTGGCCGGCGACCTCCTCTGGGAGCCCTTCACGGACGGCCCGGCGCGTGTCCTCCTGGAAACCACACGTGGCTATTTCCGGGTACTCGCGGTGCCCTTCGCCCTCGTGGCCGCCCCGCTCGGGAAGGTGACGGAACTGAACGCGGACCGTCTCGCGGCGGGGGCTTTTCCCTCCTACGCGGCCACCCTGCACGAGGTCGCCGATAGAATGGGTCCCGGCGCCGGCCTCTTCTACCCTTCCCTGGCGCAACGTGCCCGCCATGCGGCACGGTATTCGAAGGGGGATCCGCCGTCCCCTTAAATCCGAGCCCTCGCAACGTCGATACAACCTGAGTCGCAGCGTCGGGAAAGAGCCAACATGACGGGCAACAATTACTACTGCGCTGGCGAGCAGTGCCGCAAGACGACACGCCGCCTGTGCGTCCGGATGCGCAAGCGCACCTACTTCTACTGCGTCAACTGCGGCCGCCGCCTCGAGCTCCGCGAGGATCGCGAGTCGGTCCGCGTCCGCCGGGCCGGGTAGGAAGACCGCAGAGCCGCGGAAGAGGCAGCCGCGCGCGGCCCCGCCCAGAGCGTCGATTTCCGCGTCCCACCTGCAGCGCGCAGCCGCCTGCCGGCGTCGGCCCCCGGAGCCCCCCCCGAATCGCCTACCGGACCCGCACCCAGCGGTTCCCGTCGCGCGAGGGCTCGACGTCGCGCAGCTGCCGCGACGCGAGGTTGTTCTCCTGCGAGCTCATCACGTCCGGAGGCGGCGACTTCTCGCCGGCGTAGGGACCGTCGAGGCACGCGAGGAGGCGGCCCTCCGCGTCGAGGTAGAACGAGCGGTGGCCGGACATCCCCTTGCTGACCGGCCACGCGACCACGACCATCACCGTCTCGGCGATGTCGCCGTCCACGCGCTTGATCCGCGCCTCCTTGTCGTTCTCGCCGATCGGCGTGCCGTCCTCGGCGGGCAGGTAGACGCGGAAGCGGTACCCGCCGCGGGCGAAGTCGTTGCCCGCGCGCTGGAACGTGCCGCTCACGAGCGGGGACGCGGAGCGCGCGCGCTTCTCGCCGGCGCGCGGCTGGCCGAGGAGCTCGCCTAGGAACCCGAACTCGCCCTCGCCGTCGCCATCGGTGTCCCGGAGCGCGTTCGAGCGGAACGTGTTCTGCGCCGTCTGGATGGCGCGGAGCGTGGAGACGGCGGCCGCTTCGTTCTGCTCGACGCGCGCCTGCTGGAGGTTCGGCACCGCGATCGCCGCCATCATGAGCAGGCCGCCGAGGCCCCCGAGGCTCCCGAAGCCGCCGGTGGGGGAGCGCGTGACCGTCAGGACCCCGTTCGAGTCCGCCACCGTGTATGAGAGCGACGGGCCGAGGTTCCTCAGGATGCCGCTCGACGGGCCGAGATGACGGCGCTCGCCGGGAAGCGGCGCGCCGCCGGGCAGCCCCGCGAGGAGCGACTCGAGGACGGCGCCGGGGCCCTTCTGCAGGTCGTCGTAGGTGACGACCGCGGCGTTCTCGGGGACCTCGCGCAGGAGGCCGCGGAAGCGCTCCGCGGTCTGCGGCGAGCGGCGGCGCAGCATGCGCTTGAACGCCGCCTCGCTCGCCGCCACGACCAGGCGGTTGTCGACGAGCGCGTAGCAGATGCTCAGGTCGTCCGGGAGCTGGTCCGTCTCGAAGCGGTAGGCGAAGCCGGCGACGCCCTCGACCATCACCGCGCGGCGCGTGGCGATGCGGCTCCGCTCGGGAAGGCGGTCGAGGATCGCGCGGGCGCGCGCCGGGTCCAGCACGTCGCAGACGAGCGCCGTGCCGAGCAGCTGGCCCCAGATCGCGTCGAGCCCGGGCCCGTCGGGGCGGTCGGTGGGGACGTTCACCAGCGCGCAGCGCGGCCCGAAGACGTCGAACACGTCGGTCTCGACGTCGAGGCCGCTCTCCTTGAGCGTCGCGAGCGTCTCCTCGAACTCCCGGCGCGGCCCCTCCGCGAGCGCGTCGCGTGCCGCGCGGATGATCCGCCGTCCGTCGATCGCGAAGAGCGAGAAGGAGGCCGTGTCCGCGGGGAGCAGGTCGAGGAAGCTCCGGTCGATCGTGTGCGCCGAGAGGAGCTGGGTCAGGAAGTCCTTGCCGCCGGGCGAGTCGACCACCTGCGAGAGGACGATGTCGTTGCCCTCGCAGCGTACCGCCATCGCAAGGGAGCGCACGCCGTCGAGGCCCAGGGCCTTGAGCACGCGCGTCACGTCGGCCGGGAGCAGCGGGCCGAAGCGCTCGAGGAGCGTGCCCACCGCGAGGTGGACGCGCAGCGCGTCGCGCGGGTCCCCGCCGCGGGTCATCGGCCCCTGGAACGAGGGCTCCTCCGCGAGCGAGGGCTGCTCGTCGCTCTGGAGGCGGTCCATCGCGGCCGTCACCGTCTCCCGCCCGAGGCCGGCGAGGAGCGCGTCGTCGTAGAGCGCGAGCTCCACCACCCACGGCGTGGGCTTCTTGCCGACGATGCGCGAGTAGGGGTGCCCGCCGACGGTCCCCTTCTCCACGTGAACGCCGTCCTGCGCCGTGGCGGCGGTGGTGAGGAAGTTGATCACCTCGTCGGCGCGCGCCTCGGAGCCGCGCACGGTCATGCCGGCGAGGAGCCGCACGCCGTCGAAAGCCGACGCCTCCGCGGGATCCACCGACTCGACGCAGAAGACGACCTCCCCGCGGAGGGAGCGGAGGATCTGCTGGATGTCCGGCACGCCCGCGCCCTGCGGGATCGCCATCTGGAGCGGCGAGTCGGAGAAGAGGCGCTTCAGCTCGGGCGATGAGAGCCAGCGGTAGAGGCCGGTCTCCTGGAAGCGGTCGACGGCGCTCTTCAGGTCCGGCACGTGGAGCGTGAAGAGGGCCCGCGGCGACACGGCGCGCAGGAGGCGCACCGTCTGTCCGGCGGAGCCGAGGATCTCCTCCGCGGCCGCGCCCTCGGCCGACCCGGTCAGCACCGAGAGGGCGACGGGCGGCGCGGCGGGCTTGTTGGTGAGGTCCGAGCAGGCCGCGAGGAGGAGAAGGAGGGCGGGGACGTACCGACGCATAGGGTTCTATCGAACTGGGACGGTTGGCATCTGAACCCGCCTTCGCCCCTGGCGGAGCTGCGGCGGGCAGGCCCGCCTTCGCCCGCCTTCGCCGCGGCTACCGCGGGGGAGGCGCGGGGGGGTGCCGGGGCCGCGGCCCCCCGGGCCCC
>DASUGR010000094.1:0-22259 GCA_036273915.1 Planctomycetota bacterium
CCCGACGGGGTGTCGCTGGTGAGGCCGCCCTCGTCGATGCCCGTGAGCTCGACGCCGAGGTCGAAGTCGTCCGTGCGCGTCAGGCTGATGAGCGTCGCCTCGAGGAGCACCTGGTCCTTCGGGATGTCGAGCTGGGTGATGATGTCCTTCAGCGCGACGATCGTGCGCCGGTTCGCCGCGAGGATGAGCGAGTTGGAGACGGCGTCGGGCACGACCTGCGGCTCGTAGTCGTCGCTCCGCCCGCCCGTGCGGCGGATCCCCTGCTGGGTCGGCCGCCCCTGCGGCTGCGGCTGCCCCGGCTGGCCCTGCCCGGGGCCGGTGAGCGCGGAGCCGAGCCCCTCGAGCACCTGCGTGAGCGTGTCGGCGACGTCCTCGGCCTCCACGTGGTTCAGGCGCACGACCTCGACCATCGACGTGGGCTCGCCGGCCTGGTCGAACCGCCCGATCAGGTCCGAGATCAGGTTGAAGTCGTCCTCCGTCGCCGCGATGACGAGCGCGTTGCGCGGCTCGTACGCGATGATCCGCGGCTCGGGCGAGGTGGGCACGCCCGCGGCGGCCTGGTTGCGCTGGATCGGCGCGGCGGCCTCGCGCTGCGCCTCCACGAGCTGCGTGATGATGTCGGCGACGTCGTCGGCGTACGCGTAGTTGAGCTCGATGAACTTGAGGACCAGCTGCTTGCCCTCCGGCGCCACGTCCATCTGCCGGATGAGCTGCGCCATCGCGGAGACCGTCGGCGCGTAGTCCATGATGATGATGCTCTGGGAGCCGGGCACCTCGTGGACGCGCCCGATGCCCGCGGGCGTCACCATCGTGGAGAGCGCCGTCCGGAGCATCGTCAGGTTCTCGATGTGGCGGATGGGGATCGCGCAGCTGATGAACAGGCCGTCGTTGTCCTCGTACTGCGGGAGGTCCTTGTAGTCGACGTAGACCGCCTTGTTCTTGACGAGGTTGTTGGTCGAGCGCGAGTCGATCGCGAGGTAGATCTCGTAGCCCTTGGGCCCGATCGGGACGAGCGTGAGCTCGTAGAAGGCGAGGATCGCCCGGAACGTGTCGAAGAGCCGGTTCTTCGGGACCCGGTGCGTGAGGTTCGAACCCATGGTCGAGGTCTTCACGAGCTTCTGGCTGGTCGGGTCGTAGAGGATCG
The DNA here is from genome assembly GCA_036273915.1 of Planctomycetota bacterium. GTDB lineage: Bacteria > Planctomycetota > PLA2 > PLA2 > PLA2 > PLA2. Next base: position 1,145 of record DASUGR010000094.1, read on the forward strand.
GCTTGTTCGTGGTCCTCGAGATCGTCTCGAGGAACTGCGTGAGCTGGAGGTCCGCGGTGAAGCGGATCTCGACGAGATCCTCGTCGCCGCCCTGCCCGAAGGCCGGGGCCGCGGTGAACGCCAACGCGACCACCACGGTGAGCCAGAGGCCCTTCCGCATCTGCCTACCTCCTGGACGCCAAGGTACAGGGCTTTAGGGACGTGGCAACCCGGTACCGGCAGTTTCCGACAAGAGGTGGACGCGCACGATGCGACGGTTCTTCCCGCTTTCGCGGGGGAAGGAGGGGGGCGCGGGGGGAGGGAACGCCGGGACGGTCCCCGGACCCCTCCTGCATCGGACCCCTACTGCATCATCAGGTAGAGGAGGTACCCGCCGGCGGCGAGGACCGCGAGCGAGAGGATGATGACGATCGTGATCCAGCCGCGGCTCCGCCTGCCCTCGAAGAAGCCGATTCGCCGGCTGTTCCGCGGGCGCTGCGGCTTCCGGATCGTGTCCGTGCACCTGCCGCAGACACCGTCGACGGGCCCCTTGTAGTTGTAGTAGATGGGGCGGCCGCACTTCGTGCAGGGAACGTCAAGACCGACGGTCGGACGCTTCTGGCGGGGAGGCACGGGGTCGGAGGCTCGCACGCAATCGGTTTTTCGGTCGCTCCGGGGGTCGACTTGAAGGGGGGAGGGGAGACTCCGCTGCCGGGGCCCGTCTCAGCTTGACCGTCCCCCCGGCCGACCATACTATTCGTGTTTCCCCACGGGACATTTCTGGAGGTTCGAACAAAACGGATGGTCAAGGTCCAGGTCAAGGCCAACGAGCCGCTTGAAAAGGCGCTGCGCCGGCTGAGGAAGATCTGCAACAACGAGGGCGTGACCCGGGAGATGAAGCGGTCCGCCGTCTACGAGAAGCCGAGCGAGCGCCGACGCCGCAAGGAGCGCGAGCGACTCAAGGCCATCCGTCTGTCGGGCCGCATGTAGTTTCCGGGGGAGGCCGGACGGGGGAAACGTGGCCCGAGGACCTTTCCGCTACCCGTTCCCGCTCTGGCTGCTCTATCCGGCGGTCCTGCTCTCGGGCTTCACCGCGCTGGTCTACGAGGTCGTCTGGGCGCGGCGGCTCGCCCTCGTCCTCGGCTCCGCCACGTCCGCCGCCTCGGCCGTCCTCTCCGCGTTCATGTTCGGCCTCGCGGCGGGCGCCCTGCTCGTCGGGTGGCGCGCGGACGCCTCGCGGCGGCCGCTCCGGTGGTACGGCGTCCTCGAGATCGGGATCGGCGTCTACGCGCTCGCGTTCGACTCGCTCCTCGACGTGGCGGGCGGACTGCTCGCCAGGGAGCCTTGGCTCTGCTCCTTCGTCCTCCTGTCGCTGCCCGCGGCGCTGATGGGCGGCACGCTGCCCGTGCTCGCGCGCGCCGCGTCGGACACGACCCAGCGGGGGACGCGCGCCTTCGGGAGCCTCTACGGCGTCAACACGCTGGGGGCGGTCCTCGGCGCCCTGCTCGCGGGGGTCGTCCTGCTCGAAGCGTTCGGGCTCTCCGGCGCGACCCGTTTCGCCGCCGTCCTGAACATCGTCCTCGGCGTGGGGTTCTGGGCGATCGCGATGCTCGCGGGCGATCGGAGCGTCTACGTCGCCGACGAGGAGGCGCCGCCCGCCAAGGCGCTCGGGGACGCGGAGCCGGGCATCCTGCTCGCGTTCTTCCTCGCCGGCTTCGCGGCGCTCGGCCTCGAGATGGCGTGGTTCCGGCTGCTCGTCTACTTCCTCGAGGGGTTCACGATCGCCTTCGGCCTCATGCTCGCGGCCTACCTCCTCGGCCTCGGCGCGGGCGCGCTCGGCGGCACGACCCTCGCGCTGCTCGCGAAGAACCCGCGCCGCCTCCTCGCGCGCATCCTCCTCGTGGAGGCCGTGCTCGCGCTCGCGACGCTCCTCTTCGTGACCCCGCTCGGCGACGCGCTCGAGGCGATGCGCCGGCACTACACGGAGAAGGACGCGGTCGATTCGGCCTACGCGATGAGGCTCTTCTGGACCGCGCTCGTCGTCGTGCTGCCCGCGACCTTCTGCGCCGGCATGCTCATGCCCGTGGTCGCGCGGATCACGCTCGCGGACCGCGAGACGATCGGCCTCCACACCGGCGTCGTCTACGCCGCGTCGACGTTCGGCGCGGTGCTCGCCCCGCCGGTCGTGGCCTTCCTGCTCCTGCCGGCGCTCGGGGTGCCGAAGACGATCGCGGCGCTCGGCGCGGTGCTCCTCCTCGCGGGCACCGCGGTCGCTTTCGCGCGCGGGCTGCGCGAATGGGCCTTCGCGGGAGGGGCCGCCGTCGTCTTCGTGGTCCTCTGCCTCGCCGCGGGTCTTGGCACCCCGCTCGTCGAGCGCTCGCACGTCTTCCGCTCGGGGAAGCCGCGGCGCCTCCTCCACGCGGAGGCCGGCACCGTCTGCGACGTCGTGGTCGTGGAGGAGGTGCCGGACGCGACGCGCAGGCTCTACCTCGACGGCTTCAGCGCGGCGGAGACCGGCTCGCACTACGCGTACATGCGGATGCAGGGGCACCTCCCGGTGCTCCTCCACCCGGATCCGGAGCGCGTCCTCGTGATCGCGTTCGGGACGGGCACCACGGCCGGCGCCGTGGCGTGCCACCCCGAGGTGAAGGAGATCGTCTGCGTCGAGATCGAGCCGGAGGTCTTCGAGGCCGCGCCGTTCTTCGAGAAGGCGAACCGCAAGGTGCTCGCGGACAAGCGGGTGGAGCGCGTCGTCGCCGACGGGCGGGCGTACGTGCGGCAGGACGGCAAGTTCGACGTGATCACGCTCGAGCCGCTCATGCCCTACACGCCCGGGGCGGTGCACTTCTACACGAGGGAGTTCTACGACCTCGCGCGCGCCGCGCTGAAGCCCGGCGGGATCTGCTGCCAGTGGATCCCGCCCCAGGGGGTGTCGGGCGCCGACTTCAAGATGCTCGTGAAGTCGGCGGTCGCCGCGTTCCCGCACGTGTCCCTCTGGTACTTCCCGCACGCGGTGCTCGTCCTCGGGACCGACGCGGAGCCCCGCGTCGACCCGCAGCAGCTCGTGGCCCGCGTGAACACCGCCGATGTGCTCGAGGACCTGCGCTTCGCGGCAGTCGAGGACGCCCCGCACCTCCTCGCGGCGCACGTCGTCTCGGGCGCCGCGCTCAGGTCGGCGCTCGAGGACGTCGCGCCGATGACCGACGACCGCCCCGACCTCGAGTTCCGCCCGCTCGCGCGCGGGCTCGGCAGGAAGAGCTTCCAGTGCCACACGGAGGTGCTCGAGTTCCTCCGCGACCACCACGAGGCAAGCCCGGGCTGGATCAAGCGCGTTCCCGGGACCGATGCGGCGGTCGGGGCCGAGGGCGAGATCCTCCGCCTCCTCGCGCGGGAGTGGCGCGCGCGCCTCGACGAGCAGCCCTCGCCGCCCTCGGCGGACTACGACGCCGTGCTCGAGAAGGACCCGGAGTCGCTTTTCGCGCGTGTCCAGCGCGACCGCATCCGGTACGCCGAGATGCTCCATGCCGACCGTGCCGAGGACGCCGCGCAGCTCACGCACGCGCCCGACCGGAGCGGCGCCTACCTCGCGCTCGCGAAGTCGGCCGAGGGCGACGCGCGTCGCTACTACCTGACCCTCGCGGTCCGCCAGAACGCGCTCTTCGACCCGGGTCACCGGCGCGAGTCGGCGGAGCTGCTCGACGAGCTCGCGAAGCAGCTGGACGGCCCCGCGAAGCGGTTCTGCGAGAACCGCGCCCGGTTCCTCCGCGACCAGCCGTGGGAGGAGGGCGAGGAGGCTGTGCCGGAGGTCCCGGTGCCCGACATCCGCCCCGCGCTCGACAGCGGCGACGAGGACGCCGCGCGCGCGATCCTCGACCGGGCCCGCCAGGCGGACCTCGGGGAGGCGGTCGACCGGGCGGCGTGGGAGTGGTACGAGGCGCAGCCGGAGAAGCGCACCGCGTTCAAGCTGCTCATGGCGATCGGCTCCGCGCACACGCTGCGCGCGGCGGGCGTGCTCGTCCGGAGCAGCGACGAGGAGGACCTGATCGCGGTCGCGCCCTACTACTGCGGGCGGTTCCCGACCGCGTCCACGTGGTCCTCCCTCTGCCAGAGCGCCTCGGCGCAGGTGCGGGAGGCGGCGGCCGAGGCGGCGCAGAGCCGCGGAAGTCGCGCACACCTGAAGGACCTCCTGCAGCTCTGCAAGGACCCGGACTCCAGCGTGCGGCTCTCGGCTTACCTCGCGTTCCGCACGATCGAGCCGAAGGCCGACGAGACCGGGTACGACCCCGACCAGCCGAACGAGAAGACGCTGAAGGCGCTCGCCGACCTCGTCGAGGCGGCGCAGTAGGTCAGGGAGGCCCGCGGGGGTCGGGGGCCTCGCCCCGCGGGGGCGACGGCGGCGAGTTCCGCCCGTAACAAACTGGCCACGGGCTGCGGATCCAAGGGTACGATCGGCGTCGGGGTCCGACGCCCTCGGCGGAGGTTCTCGCATGCGCACGTTCCTCGCGGCCGCACTGTTCCTCGCTCCCGCGCACGGCGGCGTGGCGCGCGTGGTGCGCGCGTGAGCGCCCTCGTGGTCCTCCTGCTGGTCCTCGCGCCGCCGGTCGCGCGCGAGCCGGTGGGCGGGTCGGACCTCGGGCAGACGACCGACCCGCTCGAGCGGCGCGTCGCGAGCCTCCTCGCCGGCGAGCCGATCCGCGTGGGCGCGGTCTCGATCGTGCCGCTCCACGCGCGCGTGCCGTCCGAGGCCGGCCGCGGGAGCCCGGCGACGATCCTCTGGGCCGACAACCGCCTCGTCGCGCGCTTCCTCGAGGAGGACGGCGAGAGCTACCTGCGCGTCGTCAACCCGAGCCCGGACACGATCCTGCTCGCCGCGGGCACCGTGTTCGCGCGCGGCAACGCGGAGGTCGCGGTCGCGCGGGACGTCGTGATCCCGGGAGATTTCGCCGCGATCGTGCCGGCCGCGGCGCTCCGCGCGGCCGGGCCGGCGACCGACCTCGTGCGCATCGGGCGGATCCCGCCGCGGGCGACCGGGTCGCTGCTCGCCGGCCTGCCGGCATTCCGCGGCGCGCTCGCCGGCATCTCCGCCCTGCGCGGCGAGAACCTCCTCGTGACGGCGCTCAAGAGCGGGCCCGTGCAGGCGCGCAGGAACGCGCTCGCGAACGCCTGCGTCCCGGAGATGGAGGGGGCATGGGGGACCGCGGTCGGCGCGATCTTCCTCGTCGCCGACCGGCCGGTGTCGGCGCACGTGTTCGCGCGCCACGACGTGTTCATGGCCGCGCTCCAGGACCTGCTGCTCGGCGTCTCGCTCGAGGCGCGAGAGGAGGAGGCGCGGAGAGGGCGGGCGCAGCCCGGCGAGGCGCCCGTCGACGTCCGGGGCCGCGCGCTCGGCTGGCTGCGCGCGCTCCTGCGCGCGGACGTGTCGTGGAGCGAATCCTACGGCGAGGGATTCGAGACGCTCGCCGCGTCGCCGACGCGGTCGGCGGTGGTGCACGCGGTCGTGGACGGGCAGGGAGTCCTCGTGCACGCCGGCTTCCACGGCGCGGTCCCGATCCCCCTGGCGGTCAAGGCGGGCGGCCCCCCGATCCCGCCCCCGGACCCCCCCGGGAATCCCGACGAGACGCCTGGGTTCCAGCGACGCGCGCGGCCCACCGTGGCGGACCAGCGCCGGGCGGAGACGAATCCGAACCCGAATCCGGGGCCGGGGCCCGACGCGGGGCCCGGCGGCGGGCGGCCGCGGTAACGCATCCGGTATCCTCTCCGCGTGGGCGTCGTCTTCGTCCGGGACCTCTCCGTCGAGACCGTGATCGGCGTCGCCGAGCACGAGCGTGCCGAACCGCGCGAGGTTCTCGTGAACCTCGAGATGGAGGTGGACCTCGACGCGGCGGCGGCGTCCGACGACCTCGCGCACGCGATCGACTACGCCGCCGTGGCCGATGCCGTGCGCGCACACGCGCTCGAGTCGCGGTTCCGCCTGCTGGAAGCGTTCGCGGCCTCGATCGCGCAGCTCGTGCTCGCGCGCTTTCCGGGCGTGGACGCGGTGTCGGTGAAGGTGGAGAAGGCGTGGGCGGTCCCGGGCGCCCGCTCCGTCGGCGTCCGTCTCCGCGCGGCCCGGTAGCTGCTGACTTGGCTAGCGACTGCGCGGAGGAGAGGCTCCGGCGCTTGTACCGTTCGGCTGGCCCGGCAACGCGGTTGCCTGCTGCTAGCCGGGAATGCACTTCCTGCGAGGCCTCTGTCCCTGAGGGCGTGGGCGAGCTTCCTTGGTGGCTGGCGCCCGATCCCGAACCGGTGGTGCCGGCGCGACCTGGGTGGATACAGAGGATTGGCGGCTTGGACATGCTGCTGGCTGGGGACTACTCCCAAGCCATCTTCCCGCTGGGTACGACGGGGTGTAGTTGGCAATGCGCTACCCCCCGATCTGATTTCGTACGCATGCCGATCATGGCCGCATCGTCCACGGCCGATGGGCAATGGTGGCCCGGCTTCCACGAGCCCGAGTTATTCACGAGGATCGAGACCGACGGGCAAGGCGGCACCGCTAGGATCGACGCCGTTCGGCGAGGGAATCCACGGAACGAAGGTATGGGCGTGGCGCGGCGTTCCTTCTGCGAGAACAAGCCGAAGACGGAGGCTGGACCGACATGACCTGCATGAGACCGCAAGATGTCTTGGGCACCTGCTTCGCGCTGCTCTTTCTAAAGAAGGCCACAATCCCAGCAGTAACACCCAGTGGGCGTTGAGTCGTTGAGTCGCCGTGCGGGCATCGAGCGCGTGTGGCGGCCCACCGGTGGATGGGCGGCGTGTTTCGCGTCGGAGCTGGTCTGCAAATCCGGCAGCCCAAGAGGCTATCGCCGGCGCTTGCGGCGGCGCGTGCGGAGCGGGTGGGCCACCAGCGGGTCGGTCGCGTACTCCTCGAGCATCCGGAGCGCCTCCGCCGGCCCGGGCCGGACCGCCGGGTCGTGCGAGAGCAGCCTTCCCACGGTCGCATACGCCCGGTCGCGCAGGAACGGTCGCACGTCCTTCAGCGGCCGCAGCCGGCCGGCCGCGTTCGCCGCGCGCGCCTCCGCCGAGGCGCCGTCGACGGGCGGGATCCCGGCGAGCAGCTCGTAGAGGATCCCGCCGAGCGCGTACACGTTCGCCTTGATCGTGACGTCCCCGAGGTCCTTCCGCACGAGCTCCGGGGCGCAGTACGCGCCCGTCTGCACCTGCGCCGCCCGGAACCGCGGCGCCTCCGCCACCGAGCGGACGTGCCGGAACGTGAGGAGCTTCGGGACGACCGGGCGAGGCAGGAGCACGTTCGGGGGGCGGACGTTCTTGTAGATGAGGCCCTTCTCCTCGAGGTAGACGAGCGCGCGCGCGATCCCGATGGCGATCGCGACCGCGACCGGCTCCGCCGGCAGCTCCTCGCCGGAGAGCGCCTGCGCGAGCGTCGCGTCGGCGACCGGCTCCGTGACGAAGAAGGGGAGCCCGTCGACCTCGCCGACCGCGAGCGTCAGCAGAAGGTTCGGGTGCTCGAGCCCCGCGACGATCCCGCGCTCTTCGAGGAAGAGGTCGCGCGCCGCGGGATCGTCCCGGAGCTCCGCTCGCAGGATCTTCACCGTGACCGGCCGGCTGAGCTTCGACTGGACGCCCCTGTGGAACGTCCCCGTGCGGTCCTTCGCGAATGCGGGCTCGATCGAGAAGCCTTCCGGCGCCTGCATCCCGTCAGCCGGCCGGTGCGTCGATCTTCTTGACGCGCCGTTCGTGGCGGCCGCCCGCGAAGGGGACGGTGATCCACAGCTCGGCGAGCTCGACCGCGTGGCGGGGATCGAGGACGCGCGCGCCGAGGCAGAGGACGTTGGCGTCGTTGTGCTCGCGCGACATCTGCGCCGTGAAGCGGTCGTGCACCGTCGCCGCGCGGACGCCCTTGACCTTGCCCGCCGCCATCGCGACGCCGATCCCGGTGCCGCAGCAGAGGACGCCGCGCTCGCAGGTCCTCGACGCGACCTCCCGCGCGACCGCGGCGGCGAAGTCCGGGTAGTCCACGGATTCCGTCGACCGCGTGCCGCAATCGACGACCTCGTGGCCGAGCTCCGCGAGCCGGCGCGCGATCCTCTCCTTGAGATCGAAACCCGCGTGGTCCGAACCGACGGCGATTCTCACGGGCCCTAGTCTACCGCCCCCCGGACCCCCCTTCCTCCTCGCCGGAGAGCTCGAGGACCCGCTTCCCGACCGCCCGCGCGATCTGGTCGGCGGTCTTCCGGTAGACCTTCAGCGGCCGGCCGTAGGGGTCCTGGATCTCGCGGCCCTTCGGATCGAGCAGTTCGAGCGCGTGGGGCCGCGCGGCGAAGTAGGGGCGCAGGAACTCGATGTGGTTGTTCGCGAGGCCGTAGACGCGCCGCGCGTCGCCGAGGAGCCGCAGCGAGAAGACGCGGCTCCTGTGGTGCGTAAGGTCGAGCCCGTGTTCGCGGCCCACCTCGACCGCCTCCGCGGTCGCGGGCCGGTTGACCATCGCCATCGTGCCGAACGACGCGAAGCGGTGGCCGAAGCGGGGGAGGTCCGCGGGCTCGCAGCCGAGCCGCTCCGCGAGCGCCTTCCGGAAGAGCGCCTCCGCGAACGGGCTCCGGCAGAGGTTGCCCGTGCACGCGATCAGCGTGAGCTCGCTCGCGGCGCGGAGGATGTCCGCGGTCGGGATCGCGCCGGCGCGCAGCACCGTCACCGAGCGGCGGTCGCACCGGACCACGGTCGAGCTGCGGCTGCCCGGCGCGCGGCCGCCGTCGAGGAGCAGGTCGATCGTGCCGCCGAGCGACTCCGCGACCGCGGCGGCGTTCAGGGCCGCGGGCTCGCCGGCCCGGTTCGCGCTCGTCTGGAGCAGCGGGTGGCCGGCGATGTCCGCGAGCGCCCGCGGCAGCTCGAGCGCCGGGAGACGGAGGCCGACGCTCTCGCCGTCCTTCTGTCCCGGCACGACGAGGGTCAAGGGGCCCGGCCAGAGCCGCGTCGCAAGGCGCCGGGCGAGAGGGGGCATCGGGGGCGCCACGCGCTCGGCCGCCTCCGCGCCGGCGAGGAGATAGGCGCACGCCTTCTCCGGGTCGCGGCCCTTGACCGCGTAGAGCTTCCGCACCGCCTCCGGGTTCAGGGCGTCCGCGCAGATCCCGTAGACCGTCTCGGTCGGGAACGCGACGACTCCCCCGGCCCGGAGGATCTCCGCGGCCCGGGCCACCGCCTCGGGCGCGGGCTCCTCGGGGCTGACCTTGATGCGCTCCAACGCGCACGCTTTATACCGCGCGAAGCCGGCCCCGCCGAAGCTCGCCGGAGGCGTGCGGAGGCGGGTACGGCCCCCCGGGGAATGCTGCGGCGGCGTGCTACGCTTCCCGCGGGGTGATGATCCTCTCCTGGAGCCTCCCGCCGATCGAGAACGGCCTCCTCTACGCCGCGCTCACGGCCTTCGGGGGCGCGGCGTTCGTCGGATGGCAGGTCGCGAAGGGCGACCGGCGTCGGCGCTCGTTGCCGCTGTTGCTCGGCGTCGGCACGGCCGCGCTCACGCTGCTCCTGCTCGCGATCACGATCCGCGAGGGGCACGTGCCCCTGAACCAGCGCTACGAGGTGCTGGTCACGGCCGCGTGGGGGCTCGGGGTCGGGGCGCTCCTCACGCTCCGCAAGCGCGGGATCCCGATGCTTGCCGCCGTCGCGGCGCCCACGCTCGCGCTGCTCGTCTTCTTCGCGATGCTCGTCGTGCCGCACGGCAGCGGACGCGTCGAAGGCGCCACCGCGGGCAAGATCGCGCACATCGTGCTCGCGACGCTCGGGTTCGCGGGCTTCTCCGTCTCCGCCGGCGTCGGGCTCCTCTACCTGAGGCAGATCCGGCTGCTCAAGCGCTCGCCCTCCGCCGCGCTGGGCGGCGGCTCGATGCCCTCGCTCGAGAAGCTCGACCGCGTGAACTTCCTCGCGGCCGTGTTCGGGTTCCCGTGCCTCGCGCTGAGCCTGCTCGCCGGGCGGCTCTTCCTCGCGAAGTTCGCGAAGGAGGGCGTGACCTGGTGGCTCGACCCGACCGTGCTCGTCGCGACCTTCGGCCTCGCGGTCTACACGCTCCTCTTCCTCGCCCGCGGGTTTCTGGGCTGGCACGGCCGGCGCATCGCGTGGCTCTCGGTGGCGGGGTTCGTCGTGACCGTCGGCGGGTTCGTCGTCGCGGCGTGGTGCACCGCGCAGGGGATCCACCCGTGAACGGGATCGTCGTCGTCGGCCTCTCCCACAAGACCGCGCCGGTCGAGGTCCGCGAGCGCTGCCGGGTCGAGGACCTCCCCGCGGCGCTCGTTCAGCTGCGGGAGCACGCCGCCGAGGCGGCCGTCCTCCAGACCTGCAACCGGTTCGAGGTGTACGCGGCCGGCACGGACGACCCGCGGCAGGTCGTCGCGTGGATCGGCGGCCTCTCGGGCTCGTCGCCCGACGAGATCGCGCGCCACTGCTACGTGCGGACCGGCCGCAACGCCTGCAAGCACCTGTTCTTCGTGGCCTCGTCGCTCGACAGCCTCGTGGTGGGCGAGACCCAGATCCGCGGGCAGGTGCGCGACGCCTACCAGGCGGCCACCGACGCGGGCGCGGTGGGCCCGCACCTCCACGCGCTCTTCCGCGCCGCGCTGCGGCTCGCGAAGGAGATCTCCGAGCGGACGGGCGTGGGGCGCGGCAACGTCTCGGTCGCGGGCGCCGCCGCCGACCTCGCCGCGCAGGTCTTCGGCGACCTCTCGCAGGCGAGCGTGCTCGTCGTCGGCGCGGGGGACACCGCAGACCTGGTGATGACCCACTTCGCCGGGCGCGGCGTCCCGCGCTTCGCGGTCGTCAACCGCACGCTCGCGCACGCGGAGGAGCTCGCGGCGCGCTACGGCGCCGAGGCGGGCGGCCTCGACACGCTCGCGGCGCGGCTCCGGGACACGGGCATCTGGGTGACGGCCGCGGGCGACGTGGAGCCGCTCATCAAGGCGGCCGACGTGCGCGAGGCGCTGCGGAAGCGCCGCGGGCGCCCGGTCGTCGCGATCGACCTCGCGGTGCCGCGCGGCATCGACCCGGCGGTGGACGCGCTCGACAACGTGTACCGCTACGACATGGCGGCGCTCTCCGCGGTCACCGAGGAGGCGCTGCGCCACCGCCGGAAGGAGTTCCTGCAGTGCTGCACGCTCGTCGACGCCGCGGCCCTGCGGCTCGCCGAGGAGGACCGCGCGCGCGACGCGGGCGGCACGATCCACGAGCTCGAGGTGCTCTACGAGGCGATCGCCGAGGAGGAGCTCCAGGGGCTCGACCGGCGGCTCCCGGAGGAGGAGCTCCGGCTCGTCCGCAAGACCGTCCACCGGATCGTGCGCAAGCTCCTGCACGGGCCCGTGGTCGCTCTGCGGAAGGGGAGCCCGGAGGAGCACGAGGTCATCCGCAAGACGTTCGCGACGCCGCCGCGGAGGGAGGACGCGTGAGCCCGGAGGCGGGGGGGGCCGGGGGGCCGAGGCCGTCGGCGCTCGAGTTCCTCGGGCGGCTCGCGGGCGGCCTCGTGCACGAGATCAAGAACCCGCTCTCGACGCTGCGCATCAACCTGACCCTCCTCAAGGAGGACCTCGCGGAGGCCCACCCGCAGGAGCGCGGCCTCAAAAAACGCATCGAGGTGCTCGAGAACGAGGTGCAGCGGCTCGACGCCGTGCTTTCGGATTTCCTGCGCTACGCGGGCATGCGGCGGCTCGAGAGGCAGCCGTGCGACCTGCGCGTCCTCGCCCAGGAGATGGTCGAGTTCCTCCAGCCGGGGTTCCGCCTCGACGGTGTCGAGCTGCGCGCCGAGGTCCCGGATCTGCCCGTCGATGTCGACGCCGCCCTCCTGAAGCGCGCGCTCCTGAACCTGCTGCTCAACGCGCAGCAGGCGATCGAGGGGCGCGGCGAGGTCGTCGTCGAGGGCGCGCGGGAGGACGGCTTCGCGCGTCTCGACGTGCGCGACGACGGCAAGGGGATCCCGGCGAGCGAGATCCAGAAGGTCTTCGACGTCTACTACTCGCGCTCGAAGAGGGGCTCGGGCCTCGGCCTCCCCACGGCGCGCCGGATCGTCGAGGAGCACGGGGGCACCCTCGAGCTCCGGTCGCGCGAGGGGGAGGGGACGATCGTCACGATCCGGCTGCCCCTCCGGGAGGTGGGCGCATGAGGAAGGGGACGCTCTCGGTCCTCGTGATCGACGACGACCGCGCGCACTGCGCGGCGACGGCGGAGATCGTCCGGCGGCTGGGTCACGAGGTCCGCACCGCGGGGTCGGGCGAGGAGGGGATCGCGCTCCTCCGCGAGGGGGGGATCGACCTCGTCGTCACCGACCTCGTGATGCGCGACCGGTCGGGGCTCGACGTGATCGTCGCCGCCACCGGCGGCCCGGAGGTCATCGTGATGACCGGCTTCGGCTCGGAGGAGGCGGCGCCCGCGGCGCTGCGGGCCGGGGCCACCGCGTACGTCATGAAGCCGATCGGCGTGGAGATGTTCCGGAGCCTGCTCGACCGGGTCGCCCGCCGGGCGAAGGCGCGCCGCGCGCGGCGGAGCGACGGGGACACGTGCTTCCAGGGCATGGTCGCGGCCTCCGCGCCCATGGGCCGCCTCTTCGATCTCGTGCGCCGCGTGGCCGACAGCCGCGCGACCGCGCTCATCGAGGGCGAGTCGGGGACGGGCAAGGAACTCGTGGCGCGCGCGATCCACGCGCTGTCGCCCCGCGCGTCGGGCCCCTTCGTGGCCGTGAACTGCGCGGCGCTCGCGCCGGGGATCCTCGAGAGCGAGCTCTTCGGTCACGAGCGGGGCGCGTTCACGGGCGCCTATGTCGCGCGCGCGGGCCGGTTCGAGGCCGCCGACGGGGGGACGCTCTTCCTGGACGAGGTCAGCGAGATGGACGGCCGCCTCCAGGCGAAGCTCCTGCGCGCGGTCGAGGCGCGCGAGGTCGTCCGCGTGGGTGGCAACGACGCCCGGCAGGTGGACGTCCGCCTCGTGGCGGCCACGAACCTCCCGCTGCGCGAGCGCGTGAGCGCCGGCGAGTTCCGCGCCGACCTCTTCTTCCGCCTCAACGTCGTCCGCGTGCGCGTCCCGCCGCTGCGCGAGCGCGCGGGCGACATCCCGCTCCTCGTGGATGCGTTCCTCTCCGAGCTCTCGGCCGAGCACGGGGTCGAGCGCCCGGACATGGACCCGACGCTCCTGCGGCGGCTCCAGGAGCTGCCGTGGCCCGGCAACGTCCGGGAGCTGCGGAACACGGTCGAGGCCATGCTCCTCACCGGGGGGCCGCGGCTCGGCATGGGCGACCTCCCGGCCGACGCGCCCGCCGCCGCCCCCCGTACCCCCCTGAGTATGCGCCCGATCGCGGACGTCGAGCGCGAGCTGATCCAGAACACCTTGAAGGACGTGCAGGGGAACAGGACCCGGGCCGCCGAGGCCCTGGGGATCTCGGCCCGGACCCTCTACCGTCGGATCAAGGAACTCGGCCTAGGCCTGTGAACCGGGCCCGGCTGGCGTCGGCCGGCTGCGGCGGCGCGATGCTTCGTCAGGCCTGCTCGTCGTATTTCTCCGTCAATACGACTCGTCGGCCTTCCTCGCCTGGCACCGCCTCGCTCGGCCTTTGGCCTACGCCGGGGCCGCTCCACAGCCCCTGTCATTAAGGCGTGCCACAACGGCAGGCGAGGCGGGGGGGCTTCGGGGGCCGTGGCGACGCAAGTCGTTATCAGGCAACGGATTGCGGAGAGCCCGCCCGGACTGGCACCTGATATGCGCTCCGCCCGCCCATGGCCAAGGTCTCCCACAAAGTCATCGGCATCGATCTCGGTACGACGAACTCCGTCGTCTGCGTCTTCGAGGGCGGCAAGCCCATCGTGATCACGAACCCCGAGGGGGGGCGGACGACGCCGTCGGTCGTCGCGTTCACGGACGCGGGCGAGCGGCTCGTCGGTCAGGCGGCGAAGCGCCAGGCGATCGTCAACCCGCGGCGCACGATCTCCTCGATCAAGCGCTTCATGGGTCGCCGCCACGAGGAGGTGGCGTCCGAGGAGAAGCAGGTCTCCTACGAGCTCGTGGGGGGGCCCAAGGACCCGGTCAAGGTGAAGATCGGGGACAAGCAGTATACGCCGCCCGAGATCAGCGCGATGATCCTCCAGTACCTGAAGGCGGCCGCGGAGGCCTACCTGGGCGAGGAGGCCCGGAAGGCTGTCATCACGGTGCCCGCGTACTTCAACGACGCCCAGCGGCAGGCGACGAAGGACGCGGGGACGATCGCGGGCCTCGAGGTGCTCCGGATCATCAACGAGCCGACCGCCTCGGCGCTCGCCTACGGGCTCGAGAAGCGGAAGTCGGGCAAGATCGCCGTCTTCGACTTCGGCGGCGGCACGTTCGACATCTCGATTCTCGAGATCGCGGACGGCGTCTTCGAGGTGCGGTCCACGAACGGCGACACGCACCTCGGCGGCGACGACCTCGACAAGGCGCTCATCGACTACATCGCCGACAGTTTCAAGAAGGAGAACGGGATCGACCTCCGCCGCGACCAGATGGCGCTCCAGCGCCTGAAGGAGTCCGCGGAGAAGGCGAAGTGCGAGCTCTCGTCCCAGCTCACGACGGAGATCAACCTGCCCTTCATCACGATGGACCAGAGCGGGCCGAAGCACCTCCAGATGACCCTCACGCGGGCGCGCTTCGAGCAGATCATCGAGCCGATCTGCGAGCGGGCGCGGAGGCCCTGCGAGCAGGCGCTCAAGGACGCCGGGCTGAAGGCGAGCGAGGTCGACGAGGTGATCCTCGTCGGCGGCTCCACCCGCATCCCGCTCGTGCAGGCGATCGTCAAGGAGATCTTCGCGCGCGAGCCCTCCAAGGGCGTCAACCCGGACGAGGCCGTGGGTCTCGGCGCCGCCGTCCAGGGCGCGGTGCTCGGCGGCGAGGAGCACGTGAAGGACATCCTGCTCCTCGACGTGACGCCGCTCACCCTCGGCATCGAGACCGAGGGCGGCGTGATGACGCCGCTCATCGAGCGCAACACGACGATCCCGACACGCAAGGCGCAGGTCTTCTCGACCGCGTCCGACAACCAGCCGCAGGTGGAGATCCACGTGCTCCAGGGCGAGCGCCCGATGTCTGCGGACAACCGCGCGCTCGGGAAGTTCCTCCTCGACGGGATCCCGCCGGCGCCGCGCGGCATGCCGCAGATCGAGGTGACGTTCGACATCGACGCGAACGGCATCCTCAACGTCAAGGCGAAGGACCTCGGCACCCAGAAGGAGCAGCACATCACGATCCAGGCCTCCTCGGGGCTGTCGAAGGACCAGATCGACAAGATGAAGAAGGACGCCGAGGCGCACGCCGGCGAGGACAAGAAGCGGAAGGACCTCGCCGAGGCGCGCAACAAGGCCGAGCAGATGATCTACAGCATGAAGAAGACGCTCGAGGAGCACGGCAACAAGGCGTCCGACGAGGACCGCAGGGCGATCGTCGAGAAGATGGATGCGCTCGAGCAGGCGCGCAAGGGCGACGACGCCGAGAAGATCACGCGCGGCATGGAGGAGCTCATGCGCGCGAGCCACAAGCTCGCGGAAGAGGTCTACAAGCGCGCGGGGGGGGAGAAGAAGGCGGAGGCGCCCGAGCCCGACGCCGCCGGCAAGGCGGGCGGGAAGCCGGACGAGAAGATCATCGACGCCGACTTCGAAGTGAAGTAGGTCGCGAGTCGGCGGCGCCGCTGCAGCCGACGCGGGCCGCGCGCGTGCCGCGAGGATGCGAAGCTCTTCGGCGCGGCCCGCGCGGCTGAGCGGCCGAATTTCGGAAGACTGCCGGACCGGGAGCTACGCGCGGGCGAACCGGGAGACGCGCAGCAGGGCCGCGATCCCCGCGAGGTAGGCCGCGATCGCCGCCGCGAAGCAGACGTGCACGGCCCAAGCGGGGCCGGTCCGCAGGAGGTAGGCCGCGTCGCCGATGTCGCGGAAGCTCGCGTTGAGGTAGGCATACAGCGTGTCCACGGCCGGCGAGAGCACGCCCACGATCGCGAGGTTGAGCCAGAGCCAGCGCGGCCCGCGGAGTCGCATGCAAAGGACGAAGAAGAGCGCGTAGGTCGCGAGGTCCACGAGGTACGGCGCGGCCGACGTGAAGTTGGTCGTGTGCCCCCCGGTTGCGACGGAGCCCCAGAGGATGCCGCGCCGCGCGTCCGGACGCGGCAGGACGGTGATTCGCTCGATCGTGGCGCCCTCGAGCATCGCGGCGAGCGCGTGGCTCGCCTCGTGGCGAATCGTGCCGAGGACCTGGTAGCCCGGGTAGAGGAGGAGCCAGAGGAGGTCCTTGGCGCGCAACACGGCGTCCGACCGGGACATGGGGCACGCGGTCTCACCGGCCCTCGGCCTCCCGGATCGCATCCTCCAAGTACTCCATGGCGAGCGGAGATGCGGCGATGCTCGGAGCCGGTCGCAGGGTCCGCAGCTGAGCAGGATCGAGCTCCGCGAGGATCATGAGACCCGAACAGAATCTCGCGGGATGGATGTCCTCGCGCTCGAGGTGCCGCGCCCAGATGCGCCCCGCCTCGGAGGCCCTTTCCGGGTGTTCTCCGGCGATGATCGCCAAGCAGGGCCCGACGGTCCAGTCGACGTCACGGCTCGTTCCCCGGAGAAGCAGGGGGCCGGCGCGCTTCAGCACCTCGTCCGCCTCGTGCCTGACCACCAGGCAGCGGAGGATCTCGAGCTGAACCCGTTCATCGTCCGTGCGATCGAATGCGTCGAGGAGATCCGGGACGAGCGGCTTGGCCTCGGTCGCCTGCAACGACGTCAACGCGACGACGAGCGCGTGCATGACACGCGGGGCGTTCGTCTCGCGGAGGAGGAGACGGCAGCTCTCGATACGCTCGGGGCGTTCCCGCAGCAGGCGCGCGATGCGGTCCCCGGCGCGCTCGGACTGCGCCTCGGTCGTTCCGTCCGCAAGGAGCCGGTCGAGGAGCGCGTCCATCGCCGCGTCCGGAGCCGGGGCCGACGGTGTCGACGAGGTCTCCGGGGTCGCTTCGGTCGTCCCGGGATCGACCTGCCCAGGCGACGTGGCGCGCGGGGAGAACCCGCGGGAGGCTCGCCTCGCGACGGGAAGGAGGAGCACGATCACGCCGGCGCAGGCGATCGCGAGGAGCACGCGGGCGCGCGTCACGGCGCCCACGCGCCGCGATCGGCGCGACCCGGCCCCCGGAGCCCCCTCACCTCCGGGCAGCGCGAGGCCCCCCCCGCGTCCTTGCGCCTCTGCGTCAGAACGGACTCCTACTGCTGGAGCTTGTCGATCTCGTAGTAGTGGATGAAGTCCGCGTTCACCGAGATCGTCTGGATCGTGCCGCGGATCGGGCCTTCCTTCTCGATGTAGAGGAAGTTGCCCTCCACCTTCACGACCGGGCCCTGGATGTAGCCGCGCTCTCCGCCGCCCAGGTAGAAACGCGCCTTCTGGCCCGGGAGTTTGCCCAGCGCCTCGCGGAAGACGTTGGGCGCGGGGGGCGGGGGAGCGGGCGTCTCGCCCGGATTCATCGGGTCACCACCTTTCCGTTCTCGATCCGGAGCCTGCCCTCGGCGAAGAGCCGGATCGCCTCCGGATAGGCTTCGCACTCCGCCTCGAAGACGCGCGCCGCAAGCGTCTCCACCGTGTCGCGCGGGAGCACGGGCACGCGTCGCTCGAGGATCGTGGGGCCGGTGTCGTATTCGTTGTCCGAGAAGTGGACCGTGCAGCCGCTCTCCTTCTCGCCGGCGGCGAGGACGGCCTTGTGCACGCGGTCGCCGTAGAGACCCTTGCCGCCGTAGCGCGGGAGCAGCCCCGGATGGATGTTCATCACCTTGCCGAGCCACCGCGGCGGGATCCGCAGGAGGCGCAGGAAGCCGGCCGCCGCGACGAGGTCCGCCTTCTGGGCCTCGATCCGGGGCCACGCGAGCTGGGCCCACGCGTCCGGGTCGCCCGGCCACGGGATCACCTCGACCGGGACGCCCCGCGCGGTGAGGCGCGGGACGGCGGCGCATTCGCGGTCGGCGAGCACCAGCGGGATCTCCGCGGCGAGCGTGCCCTTCGCGATGCGGTCGAGGAGGTTCAGCACGGTGCGGCCGCCGCCGGAGACGAGCGGGACGATCTTGAGCCTACGCATGGCGGAGGAGCCCGAAGAGGAGCCGCTCGAGGCGCGGCGCGGCGGCCGCCGCGACCGCGAGGATCTTCTCGACCTTCGCCGGCTCGAGATGGTCGGGGTCGCACCGGTCGGTGACGACGGACAGCGCGCACACCCGGAGCCCCGCGTGCACCGCCGCGATGCACTCAGGCACCGTCGACATCCCGACGACGTCCGCGCCCATGGCGCGCAGCCATCGGTACTCGGCGCGCGTCTCGAGCTGCGGCCCGGCGACGGCGACGAACACCCCCTTCCGGAGCGGGAAGCCGAGCTCCCGCGCGATCTCCCCCGCGCGGGCGAGGAGCGGCCGGTCGTAGGGCGCGGAGAGGTCGGGGAAACGCGGCCCGAGGCGGTCGTCGTTCTCGCCCCGCAGCGGCGAGGCGCCCATCAGGTTGATGTGGTCCTCGATCGCGACGATGTCGCCCTCCGCCCAGTCGAGCTCGAGCCCGCCGGCGGCGTTCGTGATCAGCAGCGTGCGCGCGCCCAGGGCCCTCGCCACGCGCACCGGGAGCGTCACCTCCTCGAGCGAGTAGCCCTCGTAGTAGTGGAAGCGCCCCTCCATGATCATCGCGGGGACGCCGTCGCGCGTGCCGAACACGAGGTGCCCCGCATGACCGGGCGCCGTCGACCTGGGGAAGTGCGGCACGTCGCCGTAGGGGACGGTGAAGGCGTCGTCGAGGCGCGCGCCGAGGCCGCCGAGGCCCGTGCCGAGGATCACGAGCGCGCGCGGCGCGGCGCCCTTGCGGCGCAGGAATGCGGCCGCTTCCTCGGCCTTCTCGTAGAGCCCCCGCATGGGAGGCCAAGGGTACCAGACGGTCAGGCGAGGCCGTTAAGCCGCGCCCGCAGTTCCGGCTCGCCGAGGCCGCGGAAGAGCACGAGCTTGTCGCGTGACGCGTGGCCGCGGATGACCTCGACATCCGCGGGTCTCGCGCCGACCGCCGCAGCGAGCGCCCGGGCGACCGCCTCGTTCGCGCGGCCCCTCTCGGGCGGCTCGCGGACGGCGACCTTCAGGGCGTCGCCGTGGGTGCCGAGGATCCGTTCCCGGGAAGCGCCCGGGGTGACCCGGACCTTGAGCGTCGCGCCCTCGGGCGTCGTCCGGACCGAGATCAACTCTCCCTTTCGGGAGGCGGGGGGGCCGGGGGGACCTCGGGATAGTCCGCGCTGTAGAACTCGGTCTTCATGAGGTCGTCCTTGTTCGCGGGGTCCATCACGTCGATGTAGAAGATGGTGCCCTCGTACTCCCCGCGGTAGGAGTCGACCTTCTTCTTGAGCGCCTCCACCTCGGCGGCGGTGGTCGCGGCAGCGAACTCCTTGAGGATCGCCTCGTACGCGGCGCGCGCCTTCGCTTCCCTCTCGGCCCGGCCCTTGAGGGAGCGCGCGGCCGTCGCGAGGGCGCCGTTGCCGCTCTTCAGCACCTCGTCGAAGCAGTGAGCCGCGTCCGCGTACTGCATCGTCTCGAAGCAGAAGGCACCGAGCGCGAACTGGATCTCCGGCGTCATCTGCTGCCACCGAGGCTCGTTCAGGTGCAGGAAGACGCTGTTGTAGACCCAGTCCATCGGGAACTGGCCGTACTCGAAGACGTACTGGCGGCTGTGCTGCTTGTCGGTCGTGAACTTGTAGCGTTCGTTCGGCTCCTTGTTGCGTTGGAGCGTGACGTCCTTCATGTCCCCGTCCTTGAAGGGGACCTGTTCGAGCGCCAGGAGCTTGAGCGGCTTGCCGGCCCCGCCGTCCGTCATCGCGACGTCCACCTCGAAGCGGGCAAAGAGGAACTGGCACCACTGGAGCATGGCGATGCGCTCCCGCACGAACCGCTTGTAGACGTCGGTCCGGATCTGGTCGTCCGCGAGCACCTTCTGCCACGTGTTGATTGCGTCTGAGTAGCCGCAGTTCATGACGAGACTCGTCATGTCGGGGTCGAGGCTGCAGAGCTTCCGCTGGAGGTCGCGGACGCGGACACGGTCGTCCGCCGTGTGCTTCGCCGTCCGCTCGGCGACGACCGTCTCGAGCTTGCCCTGCAGGTCGCGTGCGGCGGCCACGAGCGTCTCGATCTCGGGAACCTTCTCGCCCTCCTCGTCCCGGAAAGCCCGCACGGTCTCGAGCTTCTTGATCGCGGCGTCGAGCGCGGCCGGGTCCGCTTCCCTCGGGAGGGCCTTCGCCTCCTCGATGATCGCGTTCCCGACGGTCTGCGCCTCCTTAATGATGGCCGGACGTTCATTCTGGAAGTACTTGCGCGACTCGGCGAGGAAGTCCTTGATGTTGCCGAAGTCAAGGGCGGGGCGCTTCAGGGAGGGATCCACCGGGCTGACCCACGTCCACGTGGTGACGTTCGCGAACGGGTCCTCTTTCGACGGCTTGTCGGCGGCGGCACGGTCGCAGAGGTTCGCAGCCAGCTGATACTGGCGCCTGGCCCGCATCTCGGCTAGCTGGCTGCGTTGCTTCGCGTCGATCTGCTTCGCCTCGGCGAGCTTCGCCGCCTGCTTCTCGCGGCGATCGTCCGCGGACTCCTTCCACTTGTCGAGCCCGTTGCGGATCTCCGTGGCGTGCCGGTTCGCCTTGGAGGAGAGCTCCAACTCGTCCTCGAACTCCTTGAGGCTGTCCTCGCCGGCCAAGACCTCGAAGTCCTTGGCGAGCGCGATCCACTTGGACTCCTTCATCGGCGCGGAGGCCGGTTCGTCGTAGACGGCCTCGAGGGGGTACTCGAGTCGGAGCGAGAGCTCCGAGCGTTCCCGTGCGCCGAGACGGTTGAGCGCTTCCTGTTTCCGCGTCTCCCTTGCCTGGGCGAGCGTCCGCTCCCGTTCCCTCCTCGCTGCCTCCTCCGCCTCTTCCCGTTTCCGGATATTGTCGAGGCGCGCTTGTTTCTGCTCCTCGGTCTCCCCCTTCGTGGCGAAGTAGTACACCGCGCCGGCGGCGACGAGGAGAAGGAGGACGAGCGGGATCAGGACGCGCTTGCCGACGCCCTTCTTGATGATCGCGCCCTTGATGCCGTGGTGGGCGCAGACCTCCTCCAGCGCCGCGATCACGTCGGTC
>DASUGR010000095.1:0-60746 GCA_036273915.1 Planctomycetota bacterium
AGCAGGATCCACAGCTCCCGTCCCCGGTTCTCGACGCGCAGCGGTCCCATGGCGGCCCCCTTTTCTTGCTCCGGGCGACGGTCGTTCCGCCCCCGGGGATCCCCGCTCTTTCATCGGACGCTGGTCAGCCCGACTTGACCGGGCCGAGCCCTCCTTGCGGCCAGCGGGAATTGACGCACCTTACGGCCGCTCCTAGACTTAGGGGCTCCACGCCGAGGTGGCGGAACTGGCAGACGCGCTAGGCTCAGGACCTAGTGGGGGTTAAACCTCGTGCAGGTTCGAATCCTGTCCTCGGCACCATTGCCCAAGGCGGCGCGGACGCACACCGTCGAGCGGCCCGCCCCGGAAAGCGGGCCCGGCAGGCCGTGAGCGCCGGTGCCGTCACGGGCCTCTGGACCGGCGGGTTCATGGCCGCGCTCGGGCTCCTCCACCTCCTGCTCCCCGACCTCGCCTACCGCTGGCGTGCGGGGATGGAGCCGAACGACACGACCCGCCGGATGGTGCGCGCCCTCGGCGCCGCGCTCCTCGGCCTCGCGGCCCTCGTCGTCGCCTTGGCCTTCATCCTCCGTTGACGGCCCGGCCCCCGGAGCCCCCCCACATCCCCGCGCCGGACGCGCCTACAATGGCGGCTCGGCCTAGAAAACCCAAGGAGAGGAACCATGAACTGGACCGATCTGCTCAAGAGCCGCATCGAGGAGACCTACCACGCGACCGAGGGGCTCGTCGGCCTCGTCGACGACAAGAGCCTCTCGTGGAAGCCCGTCACCGGAGCGAACTGGATGACGACCGGCCAGCTGCTCAAGCACCTGGAGACCGCGTGCGGCGCGTGCTGCAAGGGGTTCGTCACCGGCGACTGGAGCATCGCGGGCGAGGACATGCTCCCGACCGCCGACAAGCTGCCCGCGACGAAGAGCGTCGCCGACACGAAGAAGGCGCTCGCCGCCGACAAGCGGACCGCGCTGCAGATGGTCGTCGAGTCGGGCGAGAAGAACCTCGGCGGGAAGAAGGTCGCCGCCCCGTGGGACCCGACCGAGCGGCTCCTCGGCGAGCAGTTCCTGAACATGATCGGCCACCTGAGCACCCACAAGGCCCAGCTTTTCTACTACCTGAAGCTCCAGGGCAAGCCGGTCAATACCGCACACATGTACGGTATGTAGCGAGGGTCCGGGGGCGGGCGGGCTACTCCTCGCGCGAGAGGTAGATCGCGCGCTGGTAGGCGAGCTTCGCGCGCTCGTAGTCGCCCGCCTCCTCCGCCTCGCGTGCCTCCTTGAGGAGCCGCCGCGCGGTCACCTGCCGCTCCTCCTCGCGGGCGAGCTGCGCCTCCCACGCGTCGTCGAGGATCGCCGTCACCTCGCCCGCGCGCGCGCCGGCGAGCCGCTGCAGCTCGGCGCGGAGCTGCTGCGCCTCCCGCGACATCGGCCGGAGCGCGAGCGCCCGATCCACCTGGTCGAGCGCCTTGTCGAGGTCGAGGCCGTCGCGGTAGAGCTTCGCCGTCTTCATGTGCCGTTCGAACATCACCTGCTCCGCCTCCACGCGCCATTGCGCGTCGTCGAGCTCTGCCGTGGAAGGAGAGGGAGGGGGCGCGGGGGAGGGTTCCTCCGCCCGCTGGCTCCGGCAGGCCGCGAGGAGGAGGAGGGCGCAGAGGGCGGAACGTGCCATGGCACCGGTATCGTACCCCTCGGCGCGGGTGGCGGGGCGGTGACATGCGGCCGTATGCTGGTCGGCATGCGATGGCTCGTGCCCCTCCTCCTCTTCTTCGCCGCGTGCAGCTCAGTCGACGTCGCCTCCAAGCGCCCCGAGCGGACCCCCGAGCAGGAGCAGAAGTACAAGGAGGCGGTCGGGCGGGGCGAGGTCAAGATCGGCATGACCAAGGAGGAGGTGCGCAAGGCATGGGGCCCACCCACCCGCACGAGCAAGACGACCTACGCGAGGAGATCCGCGATGGTCTGGTCGTACGCCGGCCGGTACACGGACATCTTCTTCGACGACGACGGGTTCGTGATGGCCTGGCAGAGCGCCACGGGATAGGCGGATCCGTAGGGGTTTCACCCGATCCAGTGGCCTGCGCTGGCTATCATGCGACGGTGGCCGGACTTCGCCGGGTCCTCCTCCCGCTGCTCCTCCTCCTCTCCGCGGTCGCGCGCGCGGACGGCGGGGCGGTCGAGCTCATGGGGCAGCTGCGCGATCCGGAGCCGCTCAAGCGGTACGAGGCCGCGCGCGGGCTCCGGCAGCTCGGCACCGCGGCAAGACCGGCGCTCGGGGCGCTCGCCCTTGCGCTGAAGGACGAGGCCGCGTGGGTGCGGCTCGAGGCGGGCCGCGCGCTCGTCGCCATCGGGATCACGGACGACGAGGTGGAGCCGCTCGTCGAGCGCCTGGGGCCGGCGGATCCGGACGTGACGCAGCAGGTCGCGGAGGCGCTCGCGGGGCTCGGCGCGCCCGCCGTGCCGCCGGTCCTGAAGCTGCTCGAGGGCAAGGACGAGCGCGCGCGGCGCGCGGCGCTCCTCGTCGTCGGGATCATGGGCCGCCCCGCCGCCCCCGCGACCCCCCTGCTTCTGGATCTCCTGACGAGCGACGACGCGGCGACCGTGAAGCTCGCCGGCGAGGCGCTCCGCCGGTGCGGGCCCTGGGCCGAGGACTACGTCTTGGAGATCGTCGACCGGCTCCGCTTCTCGGACGAGAAGGTCCGGTGGGCCGCAGCCGGCGTCCTCTCGCGGATCGGCCCGGCGGCGAAGGCGGCGATCCCCGCGCTCAAGGAGATGCGCGCCGAGGAGAACGAGGCGCTCCGCTCCGCCGCGGCGGAGGCGCTCGCGCGGATCGATGTCGGGGGGGTCCGGGGGCAGCTCGCCCCGGCGCTGCTCGACCCGAAGCTCGCGGCCGGCGAGGCGCCGGAGCGCTTCCGCGTGCGCTTCGAGACGACCCGGGGCGAGCTCGTGGTCGAGGTGGAGCGCGCGTGGGCGCCGCGCGGGGCCGACCGGTTCTGGAACCTCGCGCGCATCGGGTTCTTCGACGGCGCCGCGTTCTTCCGCGTGATCGAGCAGTACGCGCAGTTCGGGCTCTCGGGCGAGAGCCGCGTGAACGGCGCCTGGTCGGGCGCGACGATCAAGGACGACCCGCCGAAGGAGTCCAACGTCAAGGGGACGATCTGCTTCGCGAAGACGGCCGCGCCCGACTCGCGGACGACGCAGGTCTTCATCAACCGCACGGACAACACGGGACTCGACCGGCAGGGGTTCGTCCCGTTCGGGCGCGTCGTCGAGGGGATGGACGTCGTCGGCAAGCTCTACGACGGCTACGGCGACATGTCGCCCTTCGGGAAGGGGCCGGACCCGCGCGCGATCCAGTCGCTCGGGAACGGCTACCTGAAGACGGAATTCCCGAGGCTCGACTTCATCGAGCACGCGGCGGTCGTCGAGGAGAAGTGATGCGCCGGCTCCTCCCGCTCCTCGCGATCCTCCTCGCGTGCGGCAAATTCCGCGACCGGAAGGCGCTGCTCGACCCGTCGCTCGCGAAGGCGGTCGCGCCGGCGACGTTCCGCGTGAGGTTCGTGACGACGCGGGGCGAATTCCTCGCGGACGTCTACCGCGACTGGGCGCCCCACGGCGTGGACCGCTTCTGGAACCTCGTGAGGATCGGCTTCTATGACAACTGCGCCTTCTTCCGCGTGACGCCGCAGTTCGCGCAGTTCGGCCTGACCGGCGAGAAGGCCGTGAACCTCGCCTGGCGCGACGCGTTCCTGCCGCCGGACCCGCCACGGCAGTCGAACCGGCGGGGGTTCCTGAGCTTCGCGCAGGGCGGCGCGCCGGACAAGCGCTCGACGCAGGTCTTCGTCAACCGCGCGGACAACACGCACCTGGACCGCGACTTCGCGCCGATCGGGCAGGTGGTCGGCGGCGGAATGGACGTGGTCGACGCGCTCTACGCGGAGTACGGGGACGCGGCGCCGCACGGGATGGGGCCGGGCCAGGGCCGGATCCTCTACGAGGGGAACGCGTACCTCGCAAAGGAGTTCCCGCACCTCGACTACATCAAGCGCGCCCTGATCGTGAATTAGCTTTCGTACGGTGCCAGGCTCCCGTCAACTACTAACTCGTCGGAAAGCCGCCGGAATGCGGGTTCCCGGTAGCGGCACCGTGCCAGGCATCCCCGGCTGGCGGCGGATTACCGTCGACCGGCTGCGCGACGCCAGTTCGTAGTGCATCGGTGCCTGGCACCGTACGCCTACTACTTTCCCGAGAGGAGGGTGGCGACGCGGTCGAAGAACGCGGGCCCCGCCACGTCGATCACGTCGTTGTGGCCGGCGCCTTCGACGAGCCACCACTCCTTCGGGCTCGCCGCCGCATCGAACAGCGCGCGCCCGCGCTCCCACGGGATCAGCTCGTCGGCGTCGCCGTGCACGGAGAGCACGGGGCACCGCACGCCGCGCATCGCCTCCGCGGCCTCGTACCGGTCCTTCATCAGGAGCCCGATCGGGAGCCACGGGTACACCTTCCGGCCCACGCGCGCGAGCGAGTCCGCGCCGCTCTGGAAGACGATCGCCGCGGGCGGCTCCTTCGCCGCGAGCAGCGCCGCGACGCCGCAGCCGAGCGACTCTCCGTAGTACGCGATCCTCCTCGTGCCGTGCTCGCGCAGCCACCGTACCGACGCCTCCGAGTCGAGCAGGAGCCCCTCCTCGGTCGGGCTGCCCGCCGAGCCCCCGTACCCCCGGTAGTCAAGCAGGAACACCCCGTACCCCTTCGCCACGAGCCCCTGCGCGATGTGCAGGCGGTACCCGCGGTGCCCGGCGTTGCCGTGCAGCACGAGCACGGTGCAGGCACCCGGCCAGTGCCACGCGCGGAGCGCGGTCCCGTCGGCGGCCTCGAGCCGCACGTCCTCGGCGCCCTTGGGAAGCGGGGGGGCTTCGGGGGCCGGGAAGTACTGTAGTTTTCTCTGGAACAGGTAGACGAGCGCGACGACGAGCACGTACGCGCCCGCGACCAGCGCGAGGATCCGCACGGCCCCCCGCGCCCCCCCCATTCCTAGGTCATCGACCTCACGTCCAGCAGCGTCTCGAGATCCTTGATGCCCATCTCCTCCGCGACCTGCCGGACGGTCTTCCTCTGCTCGTGCGCCTTCTTCGCGATCGCCGCCGCCTTGTCGTAGCCGATCTTCGGCGCGAGCGCGGTGCAGAGCATGAGGCTCTTCTCGATGAGCTCGCCGCAGCGCTCCTCGTCGGCCTCGATCCCCTTCACGCACTTGTCGGCGAACGCGCGCGCGCCGTTCGTCATCAGCTCGATCGACTCGAGCAGCGCGTCGGCGATCACCGGGATCGCGACGTTGAGCTCGCCGAGGCCGGTCGTGCCCGCGGCCGTGACGGTCGCGTCGTTGCCGATCGCGCGCATCGCGACCTGCATGAGCATCTCGGACATCACCGGGTTGACCTTGCCGGGCATGATCGAGGAGCCGGGCTGCGTCGCCGGCAGGACGATCTCGCCGATGCCGCAGCGCGGGCCGCAGGAGAGAAAGCGGATGTTGTTCGCGACGTGCCAGAGGGAGACCGCGACCGTCTTCAGCGCGCCGCTGATCTCGACGGCCGCGTCGCGCGCGGCCTGCGCCTCGAAGTGGTTCGGCGCCTCGACGAAGTGGATGCCGGTCATCTCGGCGAGCCGCGCGATCGTCTTCTCCGCGAAGCGGGGCGGGCAGTTGATGCCGGTGCCGACCGCGGTGCCGCCGAGCGCCAGCTCGCAGAGGTGCGGCAGGCTCTCCTGGAGGCGCACGGCGGCGTTCTGGACCTGCTGCGCGAAGCCGGAGAAGACCTGGCCGAGGCGGACGGGCGTCGCGTCCTGGAGGTGCGTGCGGCCGATCTTCACGATCGGGTCGAACGCCTTCGCCCTCTCCGCGAGCGCCTCATGAAGGTGCTCGAGCGCGGGCAGGAGGCGGCGCGCGATCTCCTCGGCGCACGCGACGTGGAGCGCGGTCGGGATGACGTCGTTGCTCGACTGCCCGCGGTTCACGTGGTCGTTCGGGTGGACGGCGTCGCGGCTGCCGATCGGCTTGCCCATGAGCTGGGCGGCGCGGTTCGCGATGACCTCGTTGGCGTTCATGTTGGTCGAGGTGCCCGAGCCGGTCTGGTAGACGTCGACGACGAAGTGCCGGTCGAGCTTGCCCTCGGCGACCTCGGCGGCGGCCTTGCCGATGACTTCGGCGAGCTTCGGATCGAGGTCCTTGAGCTCGGCGTTGGTCGCGGCGGCGGCCTCTTTGATGAGGCCGAGCGCGCGGAGGAAGGGGCGGCGGAGGCCGCGCCCGCTGATCGGGAAGTTCTCGACGGCGCGCTGCGTGGAGGCGCCCCAGAGCGCGTCCGCGGGGACGCGCATCTCGCCCATGGAGTCCTTTTCGACGCGAGTCTGCATGGGTGCAATTGTAAGGAGGCACCCACGCTTCCATTGTCCGCGGCGCGACGGCTCCTGCTAGGGTGGAGCCATGCCGGCGCTGCCGAAGCGGGACCGCCGCTGCTGGGTCGTCTCCGGCTACGCCCCCGAGGGGACCACGATGGCGGAGGCCAACGACCAGTGGAACGCCTACGTCGCGGACGTGCGACGCGGGCCGCTGCTCTTCCACGACCATTTCGCCGACGCGCGCGGGGGGATCGCCGTCTTCGCGCCGGAGACACCCGAGGAGCTGGCGGCGATCAGGGACAAGGGGCCGCTGACCGCGTGGGACCTGCGCATCCACCCGCTGATCTTCGCCGAGGGTGCGAACGGCTTCCTTTTCCAGATGGACTACACGATGATCGCGTACCGGAAGCGGAAGCTCGCGGATCTCTATGCGGCCTATGTCGCGTCGGACGAGGGCAAGCGCAACGCGGCGCGCGGCGGCTGACCGCCCCCGGACCCCCTACTCTTCCGGCTCGATGCGCTTCGCTTCGCCGAGGCGCCTCAGCTCCGCCTCCAGCGCCCCGCGGCCCAGGTGGCCGTCGAGGAACCCGTTCACGCGCGCCGCCGCCGTCGAGTCTGCGAGCTGCGCGTCGCTGAGGTCCGTGAAGCGGTCCATCCACGCGGGCGTGCTGCGCAGCCGGAACTTCTGGTGGCAGTCCTCCGCGCGCCAGAACCTGCGGAGCGGCTCGATCGGCGTCTTCACCGGCCTGCCGAGGCGCTCCGCTTCGCGGGCGCGGCTCTCGCGCGCGAGGCGCGCCTGCCTGTCGCCGCGCGTGAAGATCGCGGCGCGGTACTGGCGCGACCAGGACTCTGCGGTCGGGTCGGCGTCCTGCCAGAAGACGTCGAGGAGGTCCTCGTACGAGATCACGCCCGGGTCGAAGTCGATCTCGACCGACTCGCTGTGGTCGCCGAGGTCCTGGTAGGTCGGGCCGTCGGTCGTGCCGCCCGCGTAGCCCACGCGCGTCCTGACGACCCCGGCCAGGCTCCCGAACCGGGAGTCCGGGCCCCAGAATCACCCGAGCGCGAACGTCGCCGTCTCGAGCGCCGAGGTCGGCGCCGCGGGCTGCGCCTTCGGGTCCTCTCGGACGCAGCCGGCCGCGAGGAGCGCGGCGAGGATCTCCTTGGGACGGATGCGGGGCACCTCCCGAGGTTACAAGACGTTCGCGACGAGGCCACGGCGTGCGGACCCCGGAGTCCGCATGTGGCGCGCATAAGTGCCGATCCCGAAACCAGTTGCGAAGAGCCGACCGTGTACTCGGTACGCCCCCTACTCTCGGACGCTCAGGCCGTCGTCGGAGAGGAGGAGGGTGCCGCCCTCGAGGCGCGTGCCCGGCTCCACGAGCGCGAGCACCGCGCCGCCCCACCCCGCGCCCACGAGCCGCGCGCCGAACACGCCCGGCACACCGAGCAAGCGCTCCACGAGCGCGTCCGCGGCCCCGAACGAGCAGCGGTAGAGGTCCCGGAGCGACGCGTGGCACTCCCACATCAGCGTGCCGAGGCCGCGCGCGTCCCCCTTGTCGAGGCAAGAGATCGCGCGGTCCACCCGCGCGCGCTCCTCGTCCACGTGCCGCGCGGCCGGCGTCCCCGGCGTCGCCGCCTCCTGCGCGCGCTCGGCATATGCCGAGTCGGCGAGCGAGCGACGGACGCCCGTATCGAAGAGGAGCATGTCCAGCTCCGGCAGCGGCAGGTGGAAGAAGGTCTCGCTGTCGCAGTCGAGCACGACGGCGTGCCCGGCGATCGCGCAGGCGGACGCCACCTGGTCCATGAGGCCGCAGGGCACGCCGCCGCCGCCGTTCTCCGCGCGCCGGCAGAGCCGCGCCAGCTCGAGCGAGGGCATGTCCGGCGCGAGCGCGCCCGCGACCGCGACCTCAAGCGCCGCGGACGACGCGAGGCCCGCGCCCTCGGGCAGGGTCGATCGGATCCCCAGCCGCCCGGGTTCCGCGGCCTCCCCCACCTCCCCGATCACGGCGCGCACGTACCGCTCCCACGCGCCCCCCGGCTCGTGGCCCTCCGACGCGATGTCCCACGCCTCCGCCGGCGCGTAGGTGACCGTCGTCCGCATGTGGATCGCGACCGGGAGCACGGTGCCGCCCTGGTGGTCCACGTGCTCGCCGAGGAGGTTCACGCGTCCCGGCGCCGAGGCGTGACGGGTCATTTCCTGAGGTCCCGCTCGAGGTGCTTCTTGAGCTCGGCCTGCATGTCGACCTTCCCCGGATCGAACGCCGGCGCCGTTTTCTCCGCCTTCGCGAGTTCGCGCGCCCACTTCGCGTACACGCCGCGGGCCGGGCCCTTTCCGAAGAGCATGAGGTGCAGGTAGCCCCACGACATGGCGGCCGGCAACGGCGTCTCGCCCTCCAGGACGTCCCGGTAGGAGTAGGCGAGCACCTGATCGAGCGAAGCCTTGTCCTGGTCGAGCAGCGGGAGGAACGCCGCGTGCTTCGCGCCCGGCCCGCCGTCGGTGCGCCCCGCCGCGTCCATGCACGCCGTCAGGCCCGCGAGCAGCCACGGCGGCGCGAACGGCAGGTCGCGGTGCAGCGCCGCCTCGGCGAGCGCGGCGTAGAGGCGGGCGCGCCAGCGCTCGTGCTCCTCCTTCCCCGCCGGCGGCGGCACGGCCACGACCGTGCACGCGGCGCGGTCGTAGGCCGCGGGCACCTCGCCGAAGCCGTGCGCCGTGTCCGCGAACGCGGCCGGCGACGCGAGGAGGATGTGGAGCGGCGCGGCCTTCCGGTCGTAGACGGGCGCGATCCTCCCCCAGTCCTTCTCGAACGGCGCGACCTCCTCGGCCGCGCGGCCCGCCGCCGCCGCGTCCTCCGCCGCCGCGTGGACGACGAACCCCTTCTTCCCGTCGCCGACCGCGTCGCCGGGGAGGTCCGACGGCTCGCGATAAGCCTGCCCCATCGACACGAGCGACTTCGCCGTCGTGTTCGCGACGGATTTGAGGCCGTCGAACGCCCCCTCGCGCGCCTCGAGCCGCAGCGTGAAGACCTTGCCGCACGCGGCGAACGCGACGATGTAGTCGACCCAGCCCTCCTTGCGGTTCTTCACCAGGAGGGCGGGCGGCTCGGCGGCGACGCGATCCGCGGTGCAGCTCGCGTAGTCGCGCTTGAGCTGCCCCTGCAGCGTGATGAGGACGAGCACCGGGTCGAAGCCGTCGCCCTCCGGCAGGATCCGGAGCGCGGCGGTGGTCCGCGATCCCTTGAGGCCGAACGCGAGGATCTCGTCCTCCTCGGGCGTCAGCGTCTTCCACGGGGCGACAGGCGCGACGAACGAGAAGAGGCCGTGCGGGTCGAAGATCCGGCGGGACGGCTCGGCGGGGGCGGCGGCCTCGGCCTTCGGCTCCTCCGAGGGCGCGAGGCGGAGCGTCCCCATCGCCTCGATCGTGCGCATGGCGTAGGCCCGGTCGTATCCGTGGAAGCGCGACGAGACCGTCGCGACGATCCCGTCCGCGCCGTCGCGCAGGAAGGCCCGGAGGAGCACGCGGTTCTTGTCCTGGGCGTTCATCCGGTAGCCGAAGAACGGGTCCGCGATCTTCGAGAACTCCGCGCCCGGGTGGCTCTCGGCGTCGTGCGCCATGTAGCGGTCGCGCTGCTTGTCCACGTCCGCCTGCCCCGCCTCCCGGACCACGATCAGCACGTGGCCGCCGGTGTTTTTCGCGTAGGCGTGGATCACCTGGCCATCCTCGAGGGGCTGGTCCTCCCAGGAGACCGGCAGCGTCATCTCGATCCTGCCGGCGGAATCGCGCACGACGCGCGTCTCCTCGGCGAGCGCGGCGGCCGCGAGGAGGAGAAGCGGCGCGAGAGCCCGCATCGCGCCGTTGTACCAGAAGAAAAAAGCGCGGCCCCCGCGGGGTTGGAGCTTGTGCGGGGGCCGCCAAAGGGAAGGGGAAGGGTTTGTTTTCGATGCGCCCTGAAGGCTCACCCGGAGGGGAAGCGAAGGGTGTGCCACAGCGTGCGCGGGCCGGAGAAAGATCGCGGGTGTCGACGAATTCCGACGCGGAGGGGGTCCGGGGGCGGGTCGATGTTCACGCCGCGCCGCGTTAGAATCCCGCGGATGCGGCAGCTGAGTATCCTCCTCGCGCTGACCCTTCTGGCGCACGCGGACGAAAGGGAGCTGGAGCAGCCGCCGACCTCGATCAAGGCGAGGAAGCTCCGGGAGGAGGGGAAGGCGCTCTGGGATGGCGTGCAGCCGGTCTGGGAGAAGGTCCGGTACAAGAAGCCGGTGACCCAGGACGAGGCGGTCGCCACGGTCCCCGTCCTGGAGAAGGCCATCGAGATCCTCGAGAAGTCCCTCGAGGAGGAGTGGAACGGCGAGACGAACAAGTGGCTCGCCGACGCCTCCCGGGCCTGGTACGGCCTCCAGCCGGCTCTCCCGCCCCCGGAGCCCCCCACGGATGACGCCGCGAAGAAGCGGGCGGAAAAGCAGGCGGAGACCGAGCGGCGGGCGCGGACCCGCGACATCCGGGATTTCATCATGAAGTGGGGCCGCGAGCGGCGGGCGGACAGCCTGCTCCGGACCTGCCCGAAGTGCGAGGGCCGAAAGGAGATCCGCACGTCCTTCGGGGACCGGTCGCCCTGCACGGCGTGCTCGAAGCGCGGCCGGCTCGTCGACCGCGAGGCGGTCATCGAGGCGCGCTGGAACCGCCTGAGCCCGCTCTACCGACTGCAGGCGCGCCACGAGCAGGAGTTGAACCGCCTGCTCCGCGCGCTCGCCCCGGACGACACGAAGGACGCGTTCGCGCCCTATCTCAGCTCGGTCTCGATCAAGGACGTGGAGGACAACGGCCTCTGGGCCCGCGTGACTGCCGTGGACATCGTGCAGCCGACCGCGAACTCGCCCAAGACGGAGAAGAAGGACGTGACCTACGTGCTCTTCCGCATCGGGCCCGTCTGGTACGCCTACGACCAGCAGGCCGACCGGGAGCTTCTGGACCTCTCCGAGCAGCTCGCGCCTGCCGAGCCCGCGAAGTGACGGCCGGGCGGCCCTCGCGTGCGCGCGACAGGTCGTTGGCCTGATGAATCGATGCAACCGCTGACCGTGGCGCTCTATCCGCAGATCGAGGCGCATGACCGGGGCTTGCTCGCCGTCAGCGACGGTAATGCGATCTCGTGGGAGGTATCCGGCTCCCCGAAGGGCAAGGCCGCGGTCGTGCTTCACGGCGGTCCGGGGCAGGGGAGCTCGCCGAACATGCGGAGGGCGTTCGACCCCGAGAAGTACCGCGTCATCCTCTTCGACCAGCGCGGCTGCGGTCGGTCGACGCCGCACGCAAGCGACCCTGCGACCGAAATGCGGTTCAACACGACCGAACGCCTCATCGCGGATATGGAGGCGCTTCGCGAGCATCTCGGCGTCGACCGGTGGCTTGTCTCGGGCGGATCGTGGGGCGCGGCGCTCGCGGTCGCGTACGCCGAGCAGCACCCGTCGCGAGTGTCGGCGCTGGTCCTCAACACCGTGACGACGGCTCGTCGGTCCGAGGCCGCGTGGCTCTACGGGGGGCTCGCACGGATCTTCCCCGAGGCAGCCGAGCAGTTCCGCCGCCACGTCCCGGAGGCCCGGGACGGCGACGTCATCGCCGCCTACGCGCGCAGGATGGAGCATCCGGACCGATCGGTACGGCTTCTCGCCGCACGCGCTTGGTGCGCATGGGAAGAAGCTGCGCTCTCGCTCGAACCGGCGGGCGCAAGTGGACCCTTCTCGACCCTGTCGGCAGAGGACGCGATCGCGTTCACGCGGATCTGCACGCACTACCTCCGTCACGGAGCCTGGCTTGCGGAAGGTGCGCTGATTCGCGACGCCGGACGTCTGTCGGGAATCCCCGGCGTGCTCGTCCATGGCCGGCGTGATCTCGCCTGCCCCGTCGATACCGCGTATCTGCTGGCTCGAGCGTGGCCCGGATCCCGGCTCATCGTGCTCGACGACGCCGGTCACCTTGGCAGCGACTCGAAGCGGCGCGCGCTGCTCAACGCTCTCGACGGCTTCGCGCTGCGGTGAGACCGTCGGCTGGGATGCCTTGCTGAACTGGCGAACGGGGTGATGGGAGACTCGCCGTCCGTCGCCGGCCCTGCGGGCCCTCTGGCGCCGGCAGCCTCGGTCGTCGTGCAAGAACAACTGCTGCATTCGGCCGGCTGCGACGACGCGATGCTCTTTCGCTCCTCCTCCGCGTATCGCTCGCGGATACGCGTCGTCGTCGCTCCTTGCCTCGCGCCGTCTCGCTCGGCCTCCGGTGTTTGACGCATTTGTTCTCGCACGACTCCTCACCACGGTACATTGGACGTCTTGACGGGGAGGTAGTGGCGCGATGGGCAAGATCGTCCGCCGTGAGTTCGTGGGCAGCCGGCCCCTGTTTGTCCTGTTGTGCCTGCTCGGGATCACGATCCCCTTCGCCGTCATCTACCTCCTGGAAGCGACGGTCACGATCGAGGACGAGGTGGAGGACCCCGAGAAGTTCATGACGGCGCTCCGCGAGGGGCGCGTCGGCCGCAAGTAGCCGGGGGTTCGCGAAGCAGGCGGGCGGGCTGAGGCCGCGCGCGGCCCGGATGGAAAGCCGCCGTCAGCTGCCAGCGTTAGACGAAGTTGCGTTCGCGAGGAGAGTCGACTGGCAGCCGACGGCGTTGATGTTCAGCGGTTCGGGCCGGGCAGGTTCTGCATGAGCAGCGCCCAGTGCGTCGAGTTGAACGAGTAGTTGACGGTCTGGCTCACGAACAGGCTCGCATTCATGATGTCGCCCGTGCCGGCGCTCGGGTTCGAGTGGTTGAGCCCGAGGCTGTGGCCGATCTCGTGCGCGAGCACCGCGGCGAGGATGCGTCCGAAGCCGTTCGAGACGTTCCAGATCGCCTGCTGGCGCGGGTTCGCGGGCGCCGCGCCGAGAAGCATCGACTGGATCCCGTTCACGTCGGTGGAGCCGACCGGGTTCCCGGCGATGCTGTTGTTGTAGGCGGACAGGTAGGGCTGCAGCACGCGGTTGGTGAAGATGCCGAGCGGCGTGCCGCTCGGGTTGCCGCAGTCGTGCTCGATCGAGTCGTTGTTGTCGTCGAGCCAGGCGGTGCCGATGACGCCGCCCGTGTCGCCGTAGCGGATGCAGATCGTGCTGTAGCGGCTCGATCCGGCGCTGATGACCCCGCCGACCGACGGCGTCACGCCGCTCCCGGGGCCCGCGGGCCCCACGAACGAGATCGAGAGGCCGCCCGGGGCCGGGCTCCCGTCGTCGTTGTTGCCGTAGTAGCGCGACAGCCACCCGAGCGTCCGGCGGATGACGAGCTGCTTCGCGAGCTGGTCCGCCTCGCTGCCCGCGGTCCCGGTGCTCCCGCTCGCGCGGAGGCCGAGCGCCACGAGGACCTCGTCGAAGTCGGACGCGTAGGTGGGCGTCGGGTCGTAGACGACGTCCCAGTCGATCCACCAGACGTCGGTGCTCCCCCACACCGCGGAGAACCCCACGAAGGGGTCGTCGCCGACGGTGACGCTGACCTCGTCGTAGAAGCCGTCCTGGTCCGTCGCGCGGACGATGTCGAGCCCCGAGCTGTCCCCGGCCGTGTAGAGCCCGCCGCTCGAGAGCGTCGCGCCGCTCTGGTTCGCGCGCAGCGAGAACGCGTAGCTCGGCGACCCGCCCGACGCCGTGAGCGCGAACGCGGTGCCGGGCGTGACCGCCCCGTCCTGCGCGCCGTCGATCTCCACGTCGCGGACGACGACCGAGTAGCTGGCGATGTCGGTCATCCCGTCGTGGTCCTCGACCGAGAGGATCACCGTGCCGGAGGCCGCCTGCGTCGGGGTCCCGGTGACCTGTCCCGCGGTCGTCAGCGTGAGCCCGGACGGCAGCGGGTCGCCGGACGGCGAGAGGCGCCACGTGTAGGGGGCGCTTCCGCCCCGCGCGTCGAGCGCCTGGAAGTAGGAGTAGCCGACGTTGCCCTGCGGAAGCGCGGTCGTGCGGATGGAAACCTGAGCCGAGGACCCGCCCCCGCCCCCGCACGATGCGAGCGCGAGAAGGAGTCCCAGGACGAACGCCCTCGTCATACCAATTACCTCACCCGCCGGCTTCCCGTATCGGGCATGGCGCCGGGGGCGGTTGAGGGATCTTTGCGCGCGGGTTCTCTATGCGAGACTGCGCGGCACGGCTCGAAACGGGACGTCCCCTCCCCCGTGCCCCCTTCCTTCGACATCCTTGGTACAAGCGTCCCCGTGCCGACGCACGGCGTCACCCGGATCCTCTCCTTCTGCTACGGCCACCGCATCCGCGGGCACGAGGGCGGCTGCGCGCACCTGCACGGCCACAACGCGCGCGTCGAGGTGGAGTGCCGGGGTCCTCTCGACCCCCTCGGCATGGTCGTCGACTTCGGCGAGATCCGGCGCGTGCTCGAGACGTGGATCGACGCGAACTGGGACCACCGGATGATCCTCGAGCGAAAGGACCCGATGGCGTCCGTGCTCGCCGAGCGCGGCGAGCCCGTGCACCTGCTCGACGCGCCGCCGACGGCCGAGAACCTCGCGCGGAAGCTCTTCGAGGTCGCCGCGGGGGCCGGCCTCCCGGTGACCGCCATCCGCTTCTGGGAGACCGAGCGGAGCATGGCGCTCTACGAGGGCGCGTGAAGGAAGAGCGGACGGTCGTCACCCGGAACCGGAAGGCGTTCCACGACTACGAGGTCGTCGAGCGCGTCGAGGCCGGCGTGTCGCTCTTGGGCCCCGAGGTGAAGTCGCTCCGCGAGGGGAAGGCGTCGCTCCAGGAGGCCTACGCGGCGTTCAAGGGGGACGAGCTCTTCCTCCTCCAGATGCACGTGCCCGAGTACGCGCACAAGGGCTACGCGCCGCACGACCCGGTGCGGCCGCGGAAGCTGCTCCTGCACCGCCAGGAGCTGCGACGGCTCTTCACGTCGGTCGAGCGGCGCGGGTTCACGCTGATCCCGCTCGAGATCTACTTCAAGAAGGGCCGCGCGAAGGTCGAGCTCGCGCTCGCGCGCGGGAGGAAGCACGGCGACAGGCGCGAGCACGTCCGCGAGCAGGAGGCGCGCCGCGAGGCGCGGCAGACCGAGCGGCGCGCGAGGTGAGGGGGTTCCGGGGGCGTCAGTCCCAGTACTGGTCGAGGACAAGGACCATGAGCGCGGTCGCGTAGACCCGGCCGCCCTCCTCGCCCCAGACGCCCGCGGGATCCCACGAGCCGGCGCAGTTCTCGTCCGCGCGCTGATGCGGAAGGACCGCCGCCTTCAAGGCCTCGTTCCACGCCGCCCAGCTCGCGCCGCCCGCCTCGCGGAGCGCCATCGTCCCGAAGAACCAGTAGTACATGTCGATCGAACCGTCCGTCTCCCACGCCGGCGGGCACTTGAGGCAGAGCTCGACGCCCTTCCGGACCGGATCGCTCGTGCGCGGATCCTCGCCGACCTCGATGCGGGTGAGGATGCCCGCGGCGGTCATCGACTGCGACTTCTCCGCGGGGAAGCGGCTCTCCTTCTCGAGCGGCCGCGCGGGGAGGCCGCCCGCGACGTTGTAGCCGACGCGGCCGGATCGGGGGTCGGTCATCTTGTCGACCCACATGCGGGCGCCCTCGAAGGCGTCCGGGTCGATGTCGAGCCCGGCGTACTTGCCCTCCTTCAGCGCCAGCACGCACCAGCTCGTGACCGACGTGTCGTTCTCGCCGCTCCTCGGCTCGTAGCGCCACGCGAAGTACGGGTTTCTGGCCCGCGCGATGTAGTCGAGCCCTCTCTGCGCGGGGACCTTGTAGCGCGGGCTGCGTGTCCTCCAGAACGCCTCGCTCACGGCGAGCGTGGCGATCGCGTGGCCGTAGAGGAAGCTCTTCTCGACGCGCGTCCCGAAGAGCCCGTCCTCCGTCTGGCACCGGAGCAGGTAGTTGAGGCCCGCCCGCACGTGTTCCCAGTACTTGCTCCCCTTCCTGTCCT
This sequence comes from Planctomycetota bacterium, assembly GCA_036273915.1. GTDB lineage: Bacteria > Planctomycetota > PLA2 > PLA2 > PLA2 > PLA2. The sequence goes on from DASUGR010000095.1 coordinate 16,289, forward strand.
CGCGGTCGAGGTAGCCGGCGCGGAGGAACGCGAGGACGGCGAGGCCGGTGACGCCGACGTCGTGAAACGCCTCGCCGGCGCCGTCGCACCGTTGGCCGGGCGGGTCGTGCTTCATGAATCGGTCGCAGTCCCACCTTCCGTCCGCGTCGACGTCCTGGTGTGCCGCGAGCCACCTGAGGCCCTGCTCGACCGCGTTCTCGGTCAGCTCGGAGCCGCCGTTCGCGACGAGCGCGTCCTCGCCTCCCTGCCAGCGGCCGTCCCTCCGCCGCCCGCCGATCCCGATGGCGGACCCCTGGAGGGAGAACAGCTCCCTCGTGGAGCCCGCGATCCCGCCGCGCACGCGGGCCACGGGCGGCGGCGGCGCGGCGCGCGAGCCGTCCCCCACGAGCGCCCGGTCCCCCACCCGGATGCGGAATCCGCCTGCCTTCACGGGATGAGAAGCGACGTACTCCTCGATCTCGGTTCGCCCGGACGCGGCCCGGCCTCCCGGGTAGGGCACGTCGGGCAGCGAGCCGTCGAGCACCACGTGCTTCGCCCCCGCCCGGAGCAGCAGGTCGACCGTGCGGATCGCCTGGCCCGCCGCGATGCCCGGCCCCACGATCACGCTCGCCCCGGCGTCGGGGTCCGCGGCGAAGGTCTCGCGGTAAAGGGCGAACGCGACGCCGTCGTCGACGCGCGCGTCGTCCGCGCGGAGGCTCACGCGCCTCGAAGGCGGCCACTCGTAGCCATCGGCGCCGTGCCGGTTCGGGAAGTACACGGCCATCGTGCCCTCGTCGTCGCCCTCCTCCGGCCGCACGGCGAAGTGGACCCGGTAGGCGTAGGCCCCGTAGCACTTCCACAGGGCCCAGGCGACGACCTCGAACGGCAGCGAGGGGTGCACCCGGAAGACGACATGCCTCCGGCTGTGGCCGTCCGCCTCCAGCCAGGGCGTCGCCCCGCACTCCGTTTCGAGGTACGCGCCGAGCCCGTCGAGATCCACCGGGCCCGCGGCCGTCACGATCTCGCCGCCGGCGGCGAGCGCGATCTCGAGGGCGTCGGGCGGCGCGTCGCCGATCGTGCCGACGCGCACGAGGTCGGGCGCGGGCACGGCGGTCCGGGGGGGCGAGGCCGGCGCCGCCGCGTCGTCCCCGCATCCGGGGGCGAGCGGCGGGAGGCCAAGGAGCAGGAAAAGGGCGCGTCGCATGTTCCGTTCCCGCAACGACCATCGTAGCCGGGCCGGGCCCATCGGGGTGAGGGGGCGCGGGGGAGAGGGTCCTAGAATGGGAGCGCGGTGTGGCGCAGCCTGATCCTTCCTGTCGTGGCGGTGGCGGCCTTCCTGTGGATCCAGTACCACGACGCGTGGTTCGGGCCGCCGCGATTCCTCGTCTGCGCGGGCGACGGCACGCCGGTGCGTGACGCGGTCGTGATCCTCCGGCGCGCCGGGGCGGCGAAACCGGATTTCAGCGCGCGGACCCTCGGAGACGGTTGGTTCCGGACCCCGCGCGACCGGATCCACGACGACACCGAGATGTTCGTGGCGGCCCCGGCGTGCGGCGTCGTGCGCGGTCGGATCCCCGATGACGACCGCATCGTGCTCCCGGAGGGGATTGCGGTCACGCTGCGGATCGAAGGCGACTTCGAGCTGCCGCCACCACCCCACGCGCTGCAGTTGGTCGTGGAGCCCGAGGGGGTCGCGCGCGCGGACGAGGCACTCGCCCTCGCGGAGGCGATCGTCCCCCAGGCGTTCCGGCCCGGCAAGGACTGGAAGCCGGAGTCCATGCTCCTCGTCGATCCGGCGACCCGGTCCGTCTCGATCCTCGTGCCGCAGAGCGGACGCTTCGCCGTCCGGTGGAACGTGGGCGCCCGCGGGCATGGGACCGGCACCTTGTGGGAGGGGACCGGCCCGCCCGGGAAGATCCCGATCGAGATCCGCGAGGCCGGCGTGACCGTGTCGCTGGAGATCCCGGGCGACGAGATCGCGAAGTACGCCGCGATGCGCTGACCGTCACCTGAGCGAGGCCACGTGCGCGCGCACGGCCTCGTCGATCTTCGCCACCGGCTGGCCGAGCGCCTTCGCGAGCGCGTCCGCCGGGTCGGCGCCCGCGGCGACGCCCGAGACGTACGCGTCCATCTGGTCGCGCGAGAGCCGCGTGCTCACGTAGTGCGCGAGCGCCCACGCCACCGCGTAGGCGGTCACCGCCCGGTCGACGTGGCCCTCGTGGTCGATGACGAAGTCCGTGCCCCGCAGGACGGACTCGAGGCGCGGCAACTTCCCGTCCGCCGCCACCTGGCGGTAGAACTGCATCCGCTCCCGGTTCGGCGCCCCGTGGATCAGCTCGCCCGCCTCCATGACGCTCATCTCGAAGTAGCAGGCCATCCCCTCGTTCAGCCAGCGCGGGATCTCCTTGTCCGTGTAGAGGAGGTTCCTCGCGAACGCGTGGAAGCACTCGTGGAAGAGCGTCTCGACCATCTCCCGGTTCTGGTTCCGGACCACGCCCTCGTTGTGCTGGATGACGGCGCGGCACCTCGCGATCGCGTCGTCCGCCATCTTGCGGTACCCGCCGAGGTTCTTCAGCCGGTCGGTCCTCCACTTGTGGATCCGCTTGAAGTCGTTCGCGACCATGTCGTCGACTTTCTTCAGGAGCGCGGGGCGGTTGGCGGGGTCGACGCGGCGGATCTCGGCCTTGGCCTTTGCCGCCGCCGCGGTGACATCGGACTTCGCCTTCCTGGCCTCCTCGTCGATCCCCTTCTCGCGCCTCCGGATCTCCTTCCTCAGGCCCTCGATCTTCTCGCGCTGCTCGAGGATCGCCTTGCGGACGCGGTCGGCCTCTTCCCTCTGCACGCAATTGAAGCTGATGATGATGTTGTCGTCCGGGTCGTAGATGCCGAGCGAGCCCGGGACGGTCCCGCCGTACTTCTTCGTCAGGTACTCATGGTAGGCATCCCTGCTGTCGAGGATCACGACCGGGAGCTGCACGCGGCCGTTCCGCCGCAGCTTGAAGTGGCGGAGGTAGCCCTCGTACGCCTGCTGCAGCGCATCGCACGCCTCGCGGGCGAAATCCTCGCCGCAGGTCGTGCGCACGACGAAGAGGTCGCCCGCCGCTGTGAAGCCCGGCTGCCCCTCGAGCCGTGCCGGCGCGACCGCGATGTTCGCGAGCCGCCTCTCGTGCTCCCACTCGCGATCCTCGAAGGCCTCGACGCGGGCCTGCTCGTCCTCGCGCGCGTCGTCCTCGATGCGGCGGACCTCGGCGATCTCGTCCCGGCGCAGGGTGACCTTGCCGGTGACGGCGGTCTCGCCCTTCTGGCCCTTGACGATGATGCGGAGGACGAGCTGCTCGTCGTTCTCCTCCTCGATGAGGCCGACGATCTTGCGCCCGTCCTTGAGCAGGATCTCGTCGCGCGCTCCGGCCGACTGGCCGAGGAGCGCAAGGAGAAGGATCCCGATCCCGGAGAGCACGCGTTGCCCCGTCGACGCCAGTATAGTCGACGAGTGTGTTTCGTGCGTCGGGGGAAGGGGCGCGGGGGGAGGGGCGAGGTTCAGCGCGCGATCGCCGCGAACTTGGCGCGCGAGGTCCACGGCGCGCTTGCGTTTTGCCACGACCACAAGCGCGAGATCGACACGGACATGCGACGGGGCCGCCAGGCGTTCTCCCGAGCGAAGAGGGCGTCGTAGGTCCCTCGGAATGTGGCGGCCGAGGGTCGTGTTGGACGAGGACACGCTCGCCGAAGCCCTGCGTCAGCGGGGGCACGACGTTCTCCACGTCCGGGAGGCAGGCTTGGGGCGGAGATCGGACGCGGAGGTGTTCGCCCAGGCGGTTCGCCGGCGTCGCGCGGTCATGACGCACAACGTCGGCGACTTCGTCCGGCTCGTCGCCGGGTATGGTGCCGCCGGTCGGGAGCACTTCGGGTTGATCCTCGCGGCGCAGGTTCGATTCAGGGCCTTGCTCGCACGTGCCACCCGGCTGCTGTCGAACCGGGACGCCGAGACCCTTCGCGACGCGGTCGTCTGGCTGACCGACTGAGGGCCCTCACACCCCCCCGTGTGGTCCAATGGCCGACATGGCCACGAGCTTCGCGGATCTCCTGAAGGGCGACGGCCCCGTCCTTCTCGACGGCGCCATGGGGACGCAGCTTTACGCGAAGGGCGTCTTCGTCCACCGCGCCTTCGAGGAGGCCAACCTCGCCCAGCCCGCGCTCGTGCGCGAGGTGCACGCCGAGTACGTCGCCGCCGGCGCGCAGATCCTCGAGACGAACACGTTCGCCGCCAACCGCTTCCGCCTCTCCGCCCACGGCCTCGCCGCCAAGGTCAAGGAGCTGAACGTCCGCGGCGCCGAGCTCGCGCGCGAGGCGGCCAAGGGGCGCGCGCTCGTCGCGGGCTCGATGGGCCCCCTGGGCGTCCGCATCGAGCCCTTCGGCCCCACCGGCCGCGGCGAGGCGCGCGAGGTCTTCGCGGAGCAGGCGGGATCGCTCGCGAAGGGCGGCGTCGACCTCTTCGTGCTCGAGACATTCACCCATTTGCCGGAGATCGAGGAGGCGGTGCGCGCGGTGCGCGGGGTCTCGAAGCTGCCCGTGATCGCGCAGCTCTCGGTCGCGACGGGAGGGTGCACGCGGGAGGGGGTCGCCGCGGGCGAGGCGGCGGCGCGGCTGGTCGCCGCGGGCGCCGACGTCGTGGGGGTCAACTGCTCGGAGGCCCTGGCCGCGCTCGAGGCGCTCGAGGCGATGCGCGCGGCGGTCGAGGTGCCGCTCTCCGGCCAGCCGAACGCCGGCCAGCCGCGCTCGGTCGAGGGGCGGAACCTCTACCTCGCCTCGCCGGAGTATCTCGTCGCGTGGGCGAAGCGCGCGCTGCGCGCGGGCGTCCGCTTCCTCGGCGGCTGCTGCGGGACGACGCCGGAGCACATCCGCGCGCTGCGCTCGATGCTCCATGCCGTGGCCCCCGAAGCCCCCCCCATTCGCCCCGCGCGGGCGCGGCGCCGCGCGGGGGCCGCCCGCGCGGCGGCGCCCGAGGCGAAGTCGAAGCTCGCGGTCTCGCTCGCGCGCGGCGAGTTCGTGAAGGGCGTCGAGCTGCCCGCGCCGGCCGGCTGGGCCGCGGAGCCGGTGGTCGAGGCGGCGCGGCGGCTCGCGGAGGCGGGCGTGTCGTTCGTGTCGCTGCCGGAGACGCGCGGCGGGCTGCCGCCGGCGGTGCTCGGGCAGCTCTGCGCGCGCGTCGAGGGGATCGAGCCGCTCGTCCACTACTCGTGCCGGCTGCGGCGGCTGCCGCGGATGCAGTCGGATCTGCTCGGCGCATGGGCCATGGGGCTCTCGAACCTCCTGCTCGTGACGGGTGCGCCGTGGCACGCGGGCGCGGACGCGGAGCAGGATCTCGACGTGGACTCGATCGGAGCCGTGAACCTCGCGGCGCGGCTGAACCACGGCGAGGACATGGCGGGGAACCCGATCGGCGCGCCGACGCGGTTCCATATGGGCGTACGGCTCGATGCGACGGCGCCCGACCGCGCCCGGGAGCTGTCGCGGATGCGGTGGAAGGTCGAAGCGGGCGCGGAGTTCGCGGTGACGGCGCCTGTGTTCGATCCGGCGGCGCTCGCGTCGATCCTTCGCGAGGCGCCGAAGCTGCCGGTGATTGCGACGATCTGGCCGCTGCGGTCGGCGCGCGAGGCGGAGTTCTTCGAGCAGCAGATGGCGGATGTGCCGGTGCCGAAGGATCTCGTGCGTCGCATGGGGGAGGCGGAGGGGCGCGGGGAGGAGGAGGCGGAGGGCGTCGCGATCGCGCGCGAGCTCTGCGCGGCGGTTCGGCCGCTGGTGCAGGGCATCCTCGTGGCCGCGCCCGACGGCGACGTGTCCCGGGTGGTACGGGGAGATTTCTTCCAAAACTCGTGACATTGACACCGGCGGCCGACACCGCCGGAGGTGACGTGATGCGTACCGCATTCGTGCTCTTCGCGCTCGCCGCGCTGGCGCGGGCGCAGGACGAGCTCTTCGAGACGGTGTGGTCGGTCGGCGACGACGGCGAGCTCATGGGCTGGCCGAACCCGGTCGGGGAGGTGATCCTCGACGGCAACCCGCAGGCCGTTCGGGTGTTCGACAAGAACGGCCTGGACGCGTGCTTCGAGCCGCTCTGCGCGTGGGCGTGGGGCATTCTCCTGGTGCCCGGGCCCACCGATATCGCCTCGCTCTGCGACCCGGAGCGGCACCTGAAAAAGACGAATCAGAACCTGTTCGACGAGTGCCTGCTCATGGGCGTTGTGCCGGACGCCATGACGGGGGACAGAACCGATCCCGATCCCGGACGGCGGCGGATCTTCCTCGACACGCTCCTCGGATGGCGTGTCCTCGGCGAGCGGCGCCTCAAGGAGGGCGCCGAGATGCTCAAGGACATGGCGGGGGCGGAAACGCTCGATCCCATCACGCGGCTCGCCGCGGCGGACATCGCGGCGGAGCTCGATGGGCGGAAGCCTCCGATGGCGGACCTGCCGCCGCTCGATGGGGTTCCCGCGGACGCCGACGTCCTCGCGGTGGTCGACCAGCGGCGGATTCCCAGGTGGCGGGAGATGTGGCGCATCCATCGCATGAAGGCGATCCGGGGCGCACGCCGGATCTGGGCGCGTGTCGGACCGGCGATCACGCCGTCGTACTACTGCACCGGGCAATGGGCGCTGGATCGCGAGTGCGAGGCGTTCTACGAGCTGGCCCGGAGATTCGGCAACGCGCGGGTGCACCGTACGGTCCTCGGGCTCATGCTGCCCGAAGACGCCAATGACCTCTCCGGCGCCAAGATCCTCGCGCGCTGCGAGGGGTTCTTCGAGACCGATTGCTTCGAGGTCGGTTGCGCCTCGAGAGCGGTCAAGCACGGCCGACCGAGGGAAGGCGCGGTGTCCGCACAGGATCTCGATTTCGTCGTCCTCATGGAGCCGAACCGGCTGCTGGTGTCCCGGAACTACGCGGCGCCGGCGGCAGGCGGCGGGATTCCGGCAGATCTCGCGAAGCTCGGCCTCGGCGGCGACGACGCGATCTGGATCCACTGCCGGAGGGTGCCGTTCGCGGACAAGCTCCCCGTGAAGGGCGTCGAGACGTTGACGCTCCGCGCGTCGTTCGATGGCGGCGTGACCGTTCGCTGCCGCGCCGGCTTCAAGGACGCGGAGTCGGCCAAGGCCGCCGCGGCCGAGATGGAGCGGTGGCGGAGCTTGGACCTGACGCCCGTGTCGCTGGGGCCGGACGCCCCCTTCCGCGACGTGCAGCCGGAGGCGATCACGCGCGTGAAGGCGTTCCTCGCGTCGCTCAAGGTGTCGGTCGACGGCACAACCTTGACGGCGGAGTGCGCGGCGAAGGGCGAGACGCCGGAGTCGTTGCTGCGCGGCGTCATCGACCTGGAAGCGATCTACGACCCCATGGAGGGCGACTGACCGTCAGGTTTCTCGCCGGCCGTTCCAGCCATGAACGCGCTTGGAACCGGTCCCGCGGGGTTCACGGCCGGATCGCACCGGGTACGTTGCGGCAAGCCTACCTCACTCCGAAGACGCGGTCGTAGCGGTAGTAGACCTCGAGGCAGAGCTGGAGCTTCGCCTGGTCCGCGATCGAGGGCGTCGCTCCCACCGGCCACGTGCCCGCGAGCGTCCCGGCGTCGGCGCCGCGCTGGGTCTTCACGAGCGCCTCGACCATCGCCTCGTTCCACTGCTTCCAGCGCGGGCCGCCCACCTGGAACATCCCCAGCGTGCCGAGGTGCCAGAGGTCGATCGGCGGCGTCTTGCCGTCCTGCCACTTCGGCGCGTTCGCGAGCACGGCGTCCGCCAGCGCCTGGACCGCCGCGGAGGCCTTCGGGTCCTCGCCGAGGAAGATCCGGCCCGCGAGCGCGGCCGCCTGCTCCACCGGCGTCAGGGAGTCGTTCCGCCTCTCCAGCAGGTCCCGCGCCGCCTCGAACGCGTCGGGGTCCACCTCGAGGCCCCCGAACTTCCCGCACTTCATCGCGAGGATCGCCCAGGTCGCCGCGACCGCGTCGCCGAACGGACGTTCCGCCATGAGGAGGTAGAGGCCGCGCTGCGCCGGGTCCCTGTACCGCGGGTTTCGCGTCATCCAGTACGCCTCGCAGAGGGCGAGCGTTGCGATCGTGTGAGTCTCGAGCCACTCCTTCGCGGTCCGGTCGCCGAAGCACCCGTCCTCGTGCTGTTCGGCGAGAAGCGACCGCAGGCCCCCGCGGACCAGCTTGGCGTAGCGGTTGTCCTTTTCGGATCCGCGGTCCGTGTAGCCCGCGGCGAGGTAGGCAAGCAGCGCGAGAGACGTCTCCTCGACGCTCCCGATGGCGCCCGTGTGTTCGTCCTGCTGGGCGGCCAGCCAGCGGAAACCCGCCTCGACGGAGTTCTCGGTCAAGCCGCTCCCGCCGCCGGCCTTGAGGTTGCGGTGTCCGCCGCGGCCGCGCTTGCCGCCGCCGGCGCCCCCGCTGAGGCTGATCGCGCTGTTCGTGCTCGGGCCCGTGAAGGGCTCGTCGGAGACCCCGTCGTCCCCGGAGGTCTCAACAAACCCCTCCGTATCCGCCTCTTCGTGGTCGGAGATCTCCTCGGCCTCGATGCGCTCCCCCATCACGGTTCCGCCCGGTCCGCGGGGCTCGTCCTCGACCACGAGGCCCGCCGTAAAGGGCGTCACGATGTGGTGCTTCGTCGCCAACGCGACCACCGCGTCCTTGAGCTCCCCGTTCGGACCGTTGCGCGCGATCTCCGCGAGCAGGAAGTCGATCTTCTTCTGCGCCCACAGGCGCGCGACCGCGGGCACGCCGCCGCGCTCCGGCAGCGAGCCCTCGTACACGAGCTCCACCGGCTTGCCGAGCCGCGCGCCGAAGAGCTTCACGAGGCACGTCCCCGGCGTCTCGTAGCGGCCCGCGACCACGAGCCGGTCGCCGGCGAAGAGATCGGGCAGCACGTGCGGGTAGATCTCCCGGGCCCCGGAACCCCACTCCATCCTCAGATCGGTGAGCGCCGGATGCTGCACACGGTCGAAGAACCGCACGAGCGCCGCCTCGAGGTCCTGGCGCTCGGTCACGTACTCCCGCGACGCGCGCGTCGACGACGCGATGTCGTCGAGGAACGCGACGCCCTGGTCGAACCCGACGCCGAAGCAGAAGACGCGCATCGCCGCCTTGTTCCGCGCCTTCACGTTCGCGACGATCCGCTTCGGGTCCACCTCCCCCACGCTCGGCAGGCCGTCGGTGAGGAAGACGACGAGCGTGAGCCGCTCCGGGTCGCCCGACGCGAGCGCCATGCCGAGCGCGTCGTCGATCGCCGTGCCGCCGACCGCGTCGAGCTGGTCGACCCACTCGGTCGCGAGCTTCTTGTTCGCAGCCGACGCGGGGAGCCACGCCTCGCGGAAGGGGCGCACCTCGGTCGAGAACGCGAGGATGCGGAACCGGTCGCGCTCGCGCAGGAGGCCGATGCCGTGCTTCAGGGCGCGCTGCGCCTGCTTCAGCTTGTCGCCGTTCATCGAGCCGCTCGTGTCGACGACGTAGACGAGGTCGCGCGGCGGGATCTCGTCGTCGGGGAGCCGCGTCGGCGGCGAGAGGATCGCGAGGAACGTCTTCGTGTCCGCGTCCCCCATCAGCGTGAAGCCGATCGCCTTCGGGTCGCGCTGCACGCGGAGGAGGAAGTCCCTCGCCTGCGCGCCGGTGTCGCCCATCGTGGCGGTGAACGCGCAGCGCGCCCCCTCCTTCTCCACCTGCAGGGGGTGCGACGGCGACGCCACCGACACGAGGTCGACCGAGCTTTGCACCTCGAACCGCAGCTCGATGCGGTCGATGGCGCTCGCGCGCAGGCGCTCCTTCGCGAGCGGATAGCGGAACTCGACGAGGCCGTCGTGGTCGTCGAGGAGCTGCTGGTAGGTGAGCCGGATCCGCACCTCCTTGTCGGGGTCGATCGGGAACACGCGCGCGCGGAAGGTCTCGTCGTCGATCTTCTCGAGCAGCGCGGGGTCCTTCCTGCGGCTGACGATGCTCTCGTAGACGCGCCGCGCCTTGTCGCGTTCGACGATCTCGCCCTTCATCGTCTTGCCGTCGACCGTCATCTCGAACGCGGCGACCGACGCGCCCGGCGGCAGGGAGAAGAGATACACGCCCTCGGCGCGCCGCGTGCCGTGCGAGAGGAACGTCTGCTCGACGGTCACCTCCGCGAGCTGGTCGCGGAGGACGCCCCTGACGGAGTGGCGGGTGAGCGCGACCGAGCCGGGGTTGTCGCCGCGGACTTCGATCGTGCCGTTCGCGAGAAGGGGGCTTGCGAGGAGGGCGAGCGCGAGGAGGTGCCGCATCCCTTCGCAAACGCGCGGGCCGCCTCGCGGTTCGAAGAGGAGGGGCGGGGGGAACCCGTTCGAACCGTTCGCGCTGCGGCGCGTTTACAGAAGCGAGCGGATCGCCGCGAGGCGCTCGGGCGCGTCGTCGGGGCGCAGGTTGCTCACGTAGACGCGGGTCACGCCGAGGCCCCGGAGCGCCCGGATCGTCTTCGCGCAGATCTCGTCGGGCTCTAGCCCGCTCTCGAAGTCGTGCGTGACCGCGTCGACCGGCACCGGCAGGAACCGCGCGAGCGCCGCGAGCGTCTTCGGGTTCGCGCTCCGGTAGTAGAAGACGCCGAAGACGCCCGGCAGCGCGAGGCCCCTCCGCTCCCCCTCGCGCACGAACGCCTCGACCCGCGCGAGGTCGTGATGCGAGACGATCTGCGTCAGGTAGAAGTCCGCCGCCGCGCCCTCGTCGAGGAGGTAGCCCACCTGCGCGGCGGCGTCGCCCGCGGGGTTCGCCCACCCGCCGAGCGCGAGCGCGGGGTGGCGCGCCTTGATCCTCTGGCGGAGGAGGCAGGCGTGCGGCAGGCAGCGCGCGGGGCCGCTCGTCTTGTCGCCGCCGACGACGGTGATCGCCGCGTGGCCGCGCGCGGCGGCGCGGTCCGCGAACCAGAGGCAGTACTCGAGCGTGTGCTTGGTCGTGAGGAACGGGCAGATGCGGCCGAAGGGGACGTCCTCGTCGAGGTTGCTCGCGAGGTGGTGCACGTTCTCCTCCTCCCGGTCGCCGAGCGCGCTGTCCGTGAGGAAGAGCGCGGTGTCGGTCGAAACGAGGCGGCGGACGGCGCGGTGCATCCCCATCCACGCGTCCATGGTCATGCCGTCGGCCATCGCGGCGCGCGGGGGCCTCAGTTCGAGGGAGAGAAGGGGTTCCGGGGACCGGAGCCGTTCCAGGAGCGTCACGGCCAACTAGGCTACACGGAGGCCCCGTCGGACTCAGGGCGCTCGATGGTCCCCTCCTTGCAGCCTCCGGAGCGCCTCGAGCTGCAGGAGATCGAGCTTGTCCTTGGGCCGGCTGACGTGACGCTTGATCCGGATCAGGTCGTCGAGGCAGGCGACGAGCACCTCAATGGTGCCGAGGCGGATGGTCGCGGCCCTCGGCGCGATCTCCTCGTAGCCGCCAAGCGGTTCCACCCACCCCAGGAGATCAAGCGGCCCGAGATCCGTCTCCAGCGTGAAGTTGGAGCCCAGCACCAGGCTCTTGGGGTCCGGGCGGAAGGGGAGATCTTCTGGTGCGCCCCGCAAGGTCGGGTGCAGCTCGCGCAGCGCGTCGGCGAGGCGATGGAGGTTGTCAGGATCGCGACGGTAGCAGAGATCGACGTCGTAGGTGGGGTGCGCAGACCCGAAGAGCGCTGCCGCCTGACCTCCGATCACGAGGAACGCGACGCCGTGTCGCTGGAAGTGCTCAGCGATCCGGACGAGCGCCGGCTTCCCTGTGTCGTCGACCGTACTCATTCAAGGCCCTCGCGTCCCGCGCGGCCTGCTCCATCCGCTTCAGACGCTCCAAGGGCGTCAGGCGCAGGATCGACCGGAGGAGGGAGAGGTCCACGCCCGCCTCGTCGTGGTCCGGGAAAGAGCGTTTCGGCCCCACGTTTTGAATCCTAGCACGGGGCCCTGCCCCCCATGAGGACCTCGCCTTGCAGGCCGACCCGTCCCGCGTGGTATCATAGGAGGACTACGGGGGCGAACGGCTTCGACCGGACGCCATCCGCGTGTTGCTGCGTGCCGAGGTTCCAGGTGGCCTCGTAAAACCCTGGGAAACGAAAGTTGCCAACAGCAACTACGCTCTGGCGGCCTAAATGACCGCCTGGCCCGGACGGGGTCTCGCCCGTGACGCCGCCGCGGCCACCTTAAGACGGGCTGCCCGCCTCCGGACTGCCGGGTAAGGAAGCGGAAAGACAACCTGGCGAATCCCGGGGGGGCCGGGCCGACACGGCCGCCGGGAGGATGCGTCAAGTCAGCCGGCTACGCACGTAGGGGCGCACGCGGAAGCGCCTTGGGACCCGGGTTCGATTCCCGGCGCCTCCACCAACCCCGGCGTGGGAGCGCGGCGGCGCTCCCGCGCGCGGGGGACCCCCCTCCCCGGAACCCCTCCCCTTGGCCCCGCCGGCGGCGGCGGAGGGACGGCCCTGTCGCGGCTGACGGAACCCCTCGCAGACCCCGCCGGGCCTTCTAAAGCCTCGCTTCCCGTTGGACGACAAGGATTTAGCCCCGCCGGCTCCCCCGGTGGAGCTTCGCTCCCCGTGGACGCCACGGGAAAGGGAAGGGAACCGTGCACAAGAGGCAGACGGAGAGCCCCGAGGTCTTCGATCGCGCCCAGGCCATGGAGGCCACCGGCGACGACGAGGAGCTCCTGAAGGAAATCATCGGGATCTTCGTCGAGGACTGCCCGCGCATGATCGAGGAGCTCAAGGCCGCGATCGACGCGCAGGACCCCGAGACCGCGCGGCGCGCCGCGCACACGCTCAAGGGGTCCGTGTCGGTGCTCGGCGCGCGCGCGCTTGCCGCCGCCGCCAAAGAGGCCGAGGATCACGCCCGCATCGGCGACCTCGAGGCCGCCGCGACCGCCTTCGCGCGCGTCGAGGAGGAGGCGGCCCGGCTCGCCCCCGTCCTCGAGGAGCTGCTCGCCGGCTGAGCCGCGCGCCCATGACGCGCCTCCGTCGGTTCCTGGCGTTCGTACGGCAACGCGCGACCGAGCCCGGGGGCGGGTTCGCGATGGCCGTCCTGCCCACCGCCGGGCTGCTCCTCACGATCGCGAGCTACCTCCTCGTCCTCGGCATCGAGCAGCGCCTCGGCGAGGCGGAGTTCCGGGAGCTCGCGACGTCGCGGATCGCGGACCTGCAGGGCGAGGTCGACCGCCAGCTCGCCCAGGCGGAATCGCTCGCCGCGGTCCTCGGCGAGAACTACGCGACGCTCGCGCGCGACCGGTTCGCGGAGCTCGCGCGCTCCTCGCTGCGGCGCGGCATCGAGCGCGTGGCGTGGCTCCCCCGCATCAGCCGCTTCGAACGGGGCCCGTGGGAGGAGCGCGTGCGCGGGGAGGGCATCTCCGGCCTCGTCGTCCGCGAGCGCGGCGCCGACGGCGCGCTCGTCGAGGTGACCGAGCGGCCGTACTACTTCCCGCTCGCCTACGTGCACCCCGCGCCGGACCGCGCCGACATCGTCGGGTTCGACGTCGGCTCGGAGGGCGCCCTCGCGGCACCCCTCGAGACCGCGCGCGCGAGCGGCGAGGCGACGGCGCTGCCGCGCGACCCCGTCACGGGCGCGGAGCGCAGCGCGTCCGACATCGCGGTCGTGTGGCCGGTGTACGGCGAGGGCGCGCCCGGGAAGCGCGTGGTCGCCGGCTACGTGCTCGCGGAGCTCGACGTCGCCGCGCTCGCGGCCGACGGCGCGCCCGACGGGATCGAGCTCCGCGTCGCGCCGGCCGCCGGCCAGGAGGCGGCGCTCGAGATCACGAAGACCGTGAAGCTCGGCGGGCACGCCGTCCCGGTCGAGTGCGTCGCCGCGGACCGCTTCCTCCGGGAGCGGCCGCAGTGGATCCCGGAGGCGGTCCTCGTGGGCGGGCTCCTGCTCACGGCGGCCATGCTCGCGGGGCTCGGCCACGTCTCGCGCGGGCAGAAGCTGCTCGCGCGCCGCACCGAGGAGCTCGCCAAGGCGAACCGCGACCTCGCCGACTACCTCGCCGCGCGCAAGACGATCGAGGAGGCGCTCCGCCAGAGCGAGGAGCGCTACCGCTCGCTCGGCCTCGCGAGCTCGCAGATCATCTGGACGACGGACGCGAAGGGGAGCGTCGTCAGCGACCTCCTGGCCTGGCGCGCCTTCACCGGGCAGGGCGAGGACGAGGTGCGGGGCGACGGGTGGCTCGACGCCGTGCACGGCGCCGACCGCGAGAACGTCCTCGAGGCGTGGCGCGCGGCGGTCGCGTCCGGCGGCGTCCTCGACGTCGAGTGCCGCATCCGCCACCGCGACCGCGGCCCGCGCGACTTCCACATGCGCGGCGTCCCGGTGCGCGACCGCGACGGCAGCGTGCGCGAGTGGGTCGGGAGCTGCACGGACATCACCGACCGCAAGGCGGCGGAGGCGGCGAGCAAGCGCGCGCGCGAGCTGGCGGAGCTCGCGAACCGCATGAAGAGCGACTTCCTCGCGAACATGAGCCACGAGATCCGCACCCCGATGAACGCGATCCTCGGAATGACGGAGCTCGCGCTCGACACGCAGCTGACGCCCGAGCAGCGCGAGTACCTGACGACCGTCCACCAGGCGACCGAGTCGCTCCTCGCGGTCATCGACGACATCCTCGACTTCTCGAAGATCGAGGCGGGCCGGCTGCGCCTCGAGCGGATCGAGTTCGGGCTCCGCGAGACGGTCGAGCGGACCCTCAGGACCATCGCGCTCCGCGCGCACAAGAAGGGGCTCGAGCTCGTCGCCGACATCCCCCCCGAGGTGCCGGACCGCCTCGCGGGCGACCCCTACCGCCTGCGGCAGAGCATCCTCAACCTCGTCGGCAACGCGATCAAGTTCACCGAGGAGGGCGAGATCGCGGTGGCCGTGCGCCTCGCCGAGGTGCCCGGCCCCGACGTCTCCCTGCTCTTCGCGGTGCGCGACACGGGGATCGGCATCCCGAAGGACAAGCGGCGCCACATCTTCGGCGCGTTCGTGCAGGCCGACGGGTCGACGACCCGCCGCTACGGCGGGACTGGCCTCGGCCTCGCGATCTCGGCTCAGCTCGTGAAGCTCATGCGCGGCCGGCTCTGGGTCGAGAGCGAGCCGGGCGAGGGCTCGACGTTCTACTTCATGGCGCGCTTCGGCAAGGGCGAGACCGAGCCCGCTCCCGCGCCGTCGCTCGAGGGCCTCTCGGTGCTCGTGGTCGACGACAACGACACGTGCCGGCAGGTCCTCGCGCGCACGATGGGCGCCTGGGGCGCGCGCGCCGACGCCGTCGCGCCCGCCGCCGCGCCCGAGGCCGTCGCCCAATCGCCGTTCGACGTCGTGCTCGTCGGCGCGAAGATCGCGGGGACGAGCGGCTTCGATCTCGTGGAGGAGATCCGGCGCGCGGCGGGCCGGAAGCTCCGGATCGTCATCCTCGTGGAGACGTCCGAGCAGCAGGAGGACCTGCGGAAGTGCCGCGAGAGCGGGGCCGCGGGGGCGCTCCTGAAGCCGGTCCGCGAGGACGAGCTGCGCGAGGTCCTGCTCCAGGCGACCGGAAGAGAGGGGGTTCCGGGGGCCGGGGCCGCCGCGCCCAGCCTCCCGGCCGCCACGCGCGTGCTGCACGTCCTCGTGGCCGAGGACACGCCCGTCAACCAGCGGCTGGCGCAGCGCCTGCTCGAGCGCCTGGGGCACACCTGCGTCGTCGTGGAGGACGGCCGGAAGGCCGTCGACGCCTATGCGCGGGAGCGGTTCGACGTCGTGCTCATGGACGTGCAGATGCCGGTGATGAACGGGTTCGAGGCGACCGCCGGGATCCGCGAGATCGAGCGTCGCGAGGGCCGGAAGACCTTCGTCGTCGCGCTCACCGCGCACGCCATGCAGGGATACCGCGAGCGGTGCATCGAGGCGGGCATGGACGACTACCTGTCGAAGCCCGTGCGCCGGCCCGACCTGCTCTCGCTGTTGGATCGGATCGCGTCCGCCCCGCCGGCCAGCGCCATGGCCGGGGCGGACGCAGGGGGTGAAACGTCATGAAGGTCCTTCTGGCCGAAGACGAGGCGGTTTCGCGCCGCCTCATGGAGATCCACCTCGACAAGTGGGGCTTCGAGGTCGTGGGCGCCCGCGACGGCGCCGAGGCCTGGGTCCAGCTCCAGCAGAAGCAGGACATCGAGATGGCCGTGCTCGACTGGATGATGCCCGAGATCGACGGCGTCGACCTCATCCACCGGATCCGGACCGAGCTTCCGGGCCGCGCCCTCTACGTCATCGTCTGCACGGCGCGCGCTGGGGTCGAGGACCTCGTCACCGCGCTCGACGCGGGCGCCGACGACTACCTGACGAAGCCGGTCCGCCAGGAGGAGCTGCGCGCGCGCCTGCGCGTGGGCGTCCGCACGGTCGCGCTCGAGCGCGCGCTGCGGCGCCGCATCGCGGACCTCGACGCCGCCCTGCGCCACGTCCGGACCCTCCAGGGGATGCTCCCGATCTGCATGCACTGCAAGCGGATCCGGAACCAGGAGCAGGTGTGGGAGCGGCTCGAGAGCTATCTCGAGGAGCACGCCGACGTGGAGTTCAGCCACGGCCTCTGCGACGAGTGCCTATCGAAGACCTGCGTGGGATCGCGCGAGGGCGCATGACCAGCACGCGGGGAGCCCTGGTCGTCGTCAACGACGATCCGACGCAGCTTCGGCTCGCGTGCGCGCTCCTCGAGCGCCAGGGCTACCGCGTCCACGCCGCGGCCGGCGCCGCCGAGGCGCTCCGGGTGCTCGAGCAGCATCCCGGGATCCAAGGCATCGTCACCGACCTCCACATGCCGGAGATCGACGGCTGGCGCCTCTGCCGGCTGCTGCGTTCGCCGGCCTACGCGCACCTGAACCGCCTCCCGATCCTCGTCCTCTCGGCCACGTTCTCCGGGGAGGATGCCGAGCACATCACGAAGGAGCTCGGCGCCAACGCGTTCCTTGCAGCTCCCTACCAGCCCGCCGCCCTCGCCCGCCAGGTCGCGGGCATGCTCGACGGCGATGCGCCCCCGCTGGCCCCCTCGGTCCTGCTGGTCCAGCCGGACGGCGAACGCGCCGCGCGCCTCGCGGAGCTGTTCGCCAGCCACGGCTACGCGGTGCACGTGACCCGGGAGCCCGAGGAGGCCCTCGACGTCTTCCACCGCGAGGAGACGGGCATCGTCGTCGCGGACGCGGGCCCGGCGGTCGAGCTGCTCCCCCACTTCAAGCGCCCCGGCGGCGCGGCCGTCGTGCTCGTGACGGCGCCCGACCACGACCCGCGGCGGGCGCTCGAGCTCGCCCGGCTCGGCGCGGACGCCTACGTGCAGGAGGAGTACGAGCCGGAGTTCCTCGTGGCGATCGGCGAGCGCGCCCGGCGGCAGCGGGCGCTCCTGCGCGTCGAGGAGCTTCTCGAGGAGCGCACGCTGCTCCTCAGGAGCGCGGAACGGCGGCTGCGCGCGCTGTTCCGCGCGTTCCCCGAGATCCTCCTCGTCTACCGCCGCGACGGCCGGATCCTGCAGGCGAACCCCGCCGCCGCCGGCGCGCTCGAGCGCGGGAGCGCGTCGCTCGTCGGCTCGGACGTCCGCACGCTCGTCGCGCCCGACATGCGCGCGGACTTCGCGGCGCGGATCGCCCGGCTGGACTCCGCCGGCCCCCGGCGCTACGAGATGGCCTTCCTCGCCGCGGACGGCCGCCGCCTGGACGCGGAGGTCACCGACAGCCTCGTCACCCTCGACGACAGCGACGTGATCCTGTGCGTGGCGCGCGACATCGGCGCGCAGCGCCGTGCGGGCAAGGAGCGCGCGCTGCTCGCCGCGGCCGTGCAGCAGGCGGGGGAGATGATCGTCGTCGCGGGCATCGACGGCCGGATCCGCTACGTGAACCCGGCGTTCGAGCACATCACGGGCTACACGCGCGAGGAGGTGATCGGGGCCTCGATCGACGTCCTGCACGGCGAGGAGGAGTCCCAGTGGCGGGACGTCCTCGCGAAGGTGGCGGGCGGCGCGAGCTGGCGGGGCCGGATGCGGCGGCGCCGGAAGGACGGCCGGCCCTACGTGAGCGAGGGCACGGTCTCGCCGGTGCGCGACGACTCGGAGGGCGTCCGCTACTACGTCGTCGTCGAGCAGGACGTGACCTCCGAGGAGGAGCTCGAGGACGCGCTCCGCCAGGCGCAGAAGATGGAGGCCATCGGAACGCTCGCCGGCGGGATCGCGCACGACTTCAACAACCTGCTCACCGGCATCCTCGGCTACGCGAACCTGATCGCGACCATGGCGCCCGATGGCGAGATGGGCAAGATGGCGAAGGTCATCGAGGGGAGCGCGGAGCGCTGCGCCCACCTCACGAAGGAGCTGCTCGGCTTCGCGCGGCGGGGCAAGAACCGGAACGTCCCGGTCGACGTGAACGAGACCGTCGGGCACGTCGCCCACCTCGTGAGCCGCTCGCTCGGCGGCGAGATCCGGCTCGCCACGCGGATCGAGGCGGACGCCCCCACCGTGCGCGGCGACCCGTCGCAGATCGAGCAGTCCCTCATGAACCTCGTGATCAACGCGCGCGACGCGCTGGCCGGGAGGAAGGAGGGCGAGATCGCCGTCGCGACGCGCACGGTCGCGATGGACCGGGACAGCTGCGCGCGCCACCCCGGCCTCAAGCCCGGGCCCTGCGTGCTCGTGACCGTCACCGACAACGGGTGCGGGATGCCCCGCGAGGTGCAGGCGCGCATCTTCGAGCCCTTCTTCACGACGAAGCCGCGCGGCGAGGGGACCGGGCTCGGCCTCTCGATGACCTACGGCATCGTGAAGAACCACGGCGGCAGCATCGGCGTCTACAGCGAGGTCGACCGCGGCACCACGTTCAACGTGTACCTGCCGATCGACGAGGAGGCGGCGGCGTCGGCGCCGGTGATCGCGGCGGCGACCGAGGTCATCAAGGGCACGGGCCGCATCCTCGTCGTGGACGACGAGGAGGTCGTGCGGACGGCGGCGGCGGCGATGCTCCGCCACCTCGGCTACGAGGTCGTCGCGCTCGCGGACGGCGAGGAGGCGGTGCTCTACTACCGCCACTTCGGCGACCGGATCGACCTCGTCCTTCTCGACATGGTGATGCCGAAGATGGGCGGCCGGGAGACGCTCAAGGCGCTCCGCGGGGTGAGCCCGGGCGTGAAGGTCGTGCTCTCGACGGGCTTCGGCCTGAACGAGGCGGCGCAGGCGATCCTCGACGAGGGCGCGATCGGCTTCGCGCAGAAGCCCTACCGCGCGTCCGACCTGTCGCAGGTGGTCGCGGCCGCGTTGCGCGGCGAGCGCGTCGCGCGGTAGGAGGGACGGGGGGTCAGGGGGCGGACCGGAGGGCCTCGGCCTCCTCGTGCGCCTTCCCTCCCCCGCGCCCCCTCCCATCCGCCGCGGCGGGCGCGCAGCCGCCGAGCCTCCTGACCGGCACCGGGCTCGCCGGCGGCTCGGTGAACCGGACGATCCTCCCCCCCATCAAGCGGAGGAGCCACGGGACCGTGCGGCGGATCGTCTTCGTGAGCCCCCACATCCCGTGCAGCTGCGCCAGCGCGTCCGCGAGGTAGAGCCGGCTCTTCGGGAAGGCGAGCGCCTTCAGGAACCGGAGCGGGTTGTAGAAGAAGGCGTACGCGAGCAACAGGTTCAGCTGCTTCTTCCACGGCTTCGCCTCGCCGGACGCGATGACGTAGTTCGCGTCGGTCATGTGCGGCTCGACCTCCCGGCCGCCGACGCTCCGGAACGCGAGCTCTTTCGTGAACGCCTCCTCGTAGAGCTTCGAGCCCGTCGCCGGCGTCATCATGAGGACCTGGAAGGAGACGGCGCCCGCGTCGCGGAGGATCTGCGCCTGGTTGAGGAGGCCGTACGGCTTGCCGGGCGTGTAGAGCGGCTGGCCGTCGTGGTGCATCATCATCGGCATCGGGTGGATGCCGTGGCGCCGGAGGAGCCCGAACGCCTCCGTCGTGCGGTCCACCGACTGCCCCTTCTTGACGAACGTCGCGGTGAGGTCCTCGACGCCCATCCAGATCGCGCGGAGCCCCGCCGAGCGGATCAGCGGGATGTGCTCCTTCAGTTGGAGCGTGTCGTGCACGGTCGCCTCGGTCCCCCAACGGATGCGCTTGCGGGACGGGAGCCTGCCGTCCGTCATCGCGCGCGAGATCCCCTCGGCGATCTCGACCGTCCGCGCGTGGTCGTCGAAGAAGTTGTCGTCGGTGCCGAAGAAGTAGTGGATCCCGTACTCGCGATCGATCGCGCCGAGCTCCTCCACGATCCGCGCGGGGCTCTTCCGCCGGTTCTGCCGCTGGTTGTAGGCGGGGATCGGGCAGTAGGGGCAGCGGAACTTGCAGCCGAACGTGAGGACGAGCGACGAGATCGGGCTGAACCGCCCGACCCGGTCGGCCGGCAGCGCGCGCGGCGCGAGGGTGCGCCCGCGGCCGGGCGGCTCGAGGAGCCGGTAGCCGAGCACTGCGGACGGCAGCTCGTCGAGGTCGCCGAGGAGGCGCTGCGTGCCGGTGTCGACGAGCTCCTCCGCGACGCCGTCGCCGCGCGCGTACACGAGGCCGGGGATCCCCTCGAGGAGGCCCCGGTCGCGCGCCCGGAGGAACGCGTGCCGCAGCGGCTCCCCGGGCTTCCGCTCGTTGAGGAGGACCTCGAGGAGGCTCAGCCAGACGAACTCCTCGCCGGTGACCGCGGCGTCCGCCCCTTCGGGCTGCTCGGGGCCCGTGCGGAACGCCCCCCAGGCCTGGTACACGGAGCGTGCGCCGCCGACGACGACGAGCGGGCGGTGCGGCTCGGGGATCGACGCCGCGCTCGCCGCGAGTTCCCGCTCGCGCGTCGCGTGGAGCGACATGGAGGAGACGAGGAAGAGGTCGGGGACGCGCCCGTCGAGCTTCATCTCCGCGGGCACGAAGTTCCGGTTCCACTGCTGGAGGACGATGCGGGTCTTCTCGAACCCGCAGTCGGCCATCGCCGCGCCGATCGAGCGCACGCCCGCGGGCGCCATGCGGAGGTCGGGCCCGGCGAAGGGCAGGAGCCGCGTCCGGTGGTCGAAGGCGCAGGCGACGACCGTCGCGACGTCGTGCACGCCCGCGAGCCGCCGCAGGCGTTCGCGCAGCGCAGAGAACTCGCCGGGCTTCAGCAGCTCGTCGCCGCGGCTTCGACGGGGCAGTTCCATCGTTTGACGGTAGCAGGATTGTGGCGGATAGCCATCGGAACCCGGCCCGATCGCGACCCGATCCTCAGGGGGTCCGGGGGCGGAGGAGCCGGGTGGCGGCGTAGGACGCCACGCCGGAGGCGAACGCCCAAACGCCCGCGCTGAGCAGGATCTCCGCGTCGCCGAGGCGGTACCCGCCGAAGGGGAAGCTGTAGAAGCGCCCCTCGCCGCGGGCGCGGGCGAGGTGCCCGCCGAGCCAGACGTAGAAGGCGGGCCCGCCGAGGCCCCCGGCGACGACGGCCGCGAGCAGCGGCCGGCGGAATCCGATCGCGGAGACCAGCAGCAGCAGGAGCGCGCCGCCTGCGCAGAAGATGAGGCTCACCCCGGTGCTATCGGCCGATCGTCGGGGTCGCGAAAGCCTCCCGCGGAGGGTCCTCTCGGCCGGCCCGCGCACCGCCGCGGCCCCCCGGACCCCCCCCGATTCGCATAGGATGGGAGCCATGAGGCGGCTCTTCCCGCTCGCGTTCGCGGTCGGAACGCTCGCCGGGGCGGCGCGGGCGGAGGCTCCCACGTGGGAGTTCGCGGAGGGTCAGGCGCCCTTGCGCTACGAGGCGAGCCTCGAGCACGACGAGAGCGGCAACGACAACGACAGGATCTCCCTCGACCTCACGCTGCAGCTCGACCTCAGGGAGAAGAGCCCCGAGGGCGAGGGCACCTTTGAGATCACGGTCGTCGGCGTGAAGGTGGAGCGCAACGTGGCGGGCAGGCGCCACGCGTTCGACTCCGCGAAGGGGAAGTCCGCGCCCCAGCCGGTCGCGGCCTTCGCGGACTTCTCCGGGGGCACGATCACCGCGACCGTGGCGCGCGGCGGCGAGGTGAAGAGCGTCGGCGGGGCCCTCGCCCGCGTGCCGGGTCCGGGCGATTTCCTGGCCGAGGGCGCGGACCGGGACAAGCTCCTCGCCGACGCGCTCGTCGCGGAGGTCGTCGTGAAGCTGTTCCGGCTCCCCGGCGCGGCCGGCTACCGGTGCGGCGTGATCTGCCTGCTCGGCAAGGCGGTCGCGGGCTGCCATCTCACGGAGAAGACCGAGCCGAAGCAGGAGTCCTCGACGAGGCACGGCGGCGCCCCTTGCGTGCGGCGCACGTGGACCGAGACGCTCGAGAGCGAGGGCGGAACCCTGCGCTCCGGGGGCGCGACGCTCGCGCTCCGCAAGGGCGAGGCCGGCGCCGGGCGGGGCGAGGGGATCTATGCGCCCGGTTATCCCGTCTCGATCAAGGACACGGTGGAGTACGAGATGCCCACGGCCGCGCGCACCGCCAAGTTCAAGCGCAGCCTCGAGATCACGCTGGCCGCGCGGTGAAGGGGCGGTCCCCGCTACGCGAGGTGCTTCTCCGGCTGCGCCTCGGCGACGTAGCGCGGGCGGTAGATCGGGACGCCCTTGCCGTCGCGCATGTGGACGCGCTCGTCCACGATCTGCGCCGCGATCCCGACCACCCGCGACCACCCGAACAGCACCGTGTAGTAGTTGTCGTCCTTGAGGCCCGCCGCGTGGAGCAGCGAGCCCGAGATGGCGTCCACGTTCGGGTACGGGTTCGAGATCTTCGGGTTCTCCATGAGGATCGGCGGCACCACCTCGCGCAGGAGGATCGCCGTCTTCACGAGCGGATCGCCGGCGAAGTGCTTCTCCGCGAACGCGTACTGCACCTTCGCGCGCGGGTCCTCCTTGCGGAGCACCGCGTGGCCGAAGCCGAAGACCTTGCCTCCCTTCGCGAGGAGGTCGCGCACGAACGCCTCCACCTGCTTCCGGTCCGTCGTTCCGACCTCGCGCACGAACCGCAGGCACTCCTGGTTCGCGCGGCCGTGGAGCGGGCCGTAGAGCGAGGCCATCGACGCGACGAGCGAGACGTAGACGTCCGCGTGCGCCGACGCGACCGCCTTGCCGGTGAACGTCGAGAGGTTGCCGCCGCCGTGGTCCATGTGGAGCACGTGGAAGAACCGGAGCAGCTCCGGCAGCTGCGCGTGCGCGCCGGGCGCGCCGAGCATGTGCGCGAAGTTCGCCGCGTAGCCGAGGTCCGCGCGCGGCGGGATCGGCTTGCCCCACCCGGCGCGGATCCGGAAGATCGCCGCCGCCACCGCGCTCACGCGCGCGATGCAGTTGAGCGCGTCCTCCATCCAGTCGCCGGTCTTGCCGGTCATCCCGAGGTAGAGAAGCCCCGCGATGAACCACTCCATCGGGTGGCCGTCGCGCGGGAGCGACGCGAGCAGGTCGAAGACCTTGGGCGAGACCTCCCCGCGCTTCCGCAGGTCGGCCGCGAACGCCTTCGCCTCTTCCGGCGTCGGGAGGTGCTTCTTGAGGAGGAGATGGATCACGTCCTCGGGCGGCAGCGTCGCGAGCTCCGCGATCGGGTAGCCACCGTAGGAGACGCCCTTCTCGGGGCTGACGGCGCTCGTCCGGCACGTGCCGACGGGAATGCCGCGGAGACCGGTATTCAGGTGGCTTTGCCGGACCTCGAAGAGGACGGGATCGTCGTTGTTCATCGGCAAAAGGGAGCCTAAGGGCGCCTCCCCCCCTCGTCAACTTCAACGGCGGGGCCGCATGGCGCGTCAGGCGCGCTCGGGCGCCTCCCCGAGAGCGATCTCGACCGGCGTGAAGTCGACGGCATCGGCGGCCACGAAGTAGTAGCGGATCCCGTCGCGCTCCCCCCTCACGGCGTACCGGTGGTCCGGCCCGTGGAGGTGGCCGTAGGCGCAGGCCTTGACCCCGGCCGCCCGGAGGAGCGGCACGAAGCCGGTCTCCCCGAGGCCGGCGTAGATCGGCGGGTAGTGGATCATGGCGACCACCCGGTCGAACCGCCCCTCTGCCGCCTTGAGGGAGAGTTGGAGGCGGCCCAGCTCGCGCTCGTAGATCTTCCTGTCCTCATCGGTGGCGCGCGGGGCCTCCGGGGGGGTCCAGCCGCGGGCGCCGACCACGCCGAGCCCAAGGCCGAGGTCTTGGGCGTCGTTCTGGAGGAGGCGGAGCGAGGGGGGCAGGAGCGCCTCGACCTTGGCGCGCGACGTCCACCAGTAGTCGTGGTTGCCCTTGAGCAGGAGCTTCCTGCCGGGCAGCGCGTCGATGAACCGGAGGTCCTCGAGCGCGTCCTCGAGCTTCATCGCCCAGGAGATGTCGCCGGGCACGAGCACCCAGTCGTCCGCCGCGACGACCCGCCGCCAGTTGGCGTCGATCCGCTCGGCGTGGCGTTCCCACGCAGGGCCGAAGACGTCCATCGGCTTTTTCACGGCGCGGCCCAGGTGCAGGTCCGCGAGGGCGAAGAGCCTCATGCCGCCTCGTACTGCCGCCGCTCGCTCTCGAGGAAGGCGCCGGTCATGGCGGCCACCCCCCGGTAGTACCGCCGTTCCGCCTGCTCCGACAGGTTGGCGAGCGCCGCGAGCGCCCAGCGGGAGAGGTGGCGCCCGAAGAAGTCGCGCGCCCGCTCCCGGCTCGAGTCGTCGCCGTTCGCGTCGGCCGCGCCCGCGAGCTCCCCCATGATCCCGAGCGCGACCGCGAGGTGGTCGCAGGGCAGGTCCGGCGGCGCCTGCAGACGGTTCTCGGCGAGGAACCGGGAGATCGCGATGACCGGGTCGTCGCCTTCCGCCGCGTAGTCCGACTCCCGCAGGGGGACGAGGTCCCGGATGCGGGCGTATTCGGCCGCGAGCTCCGAGGCCGACGCAACGGCGTCCGTCTCGTCGAGCAGGTCCGAGGAGAGGTCGATCCCCTGGGCTTCCGCGAGGGCGTGCAGCCCCCCGCCCCTCAGGCGGAGGTAGAGATCCGCGTCGGGAGGCCCGGCGAGGAGCCGTCCGAAGAGCACGTAGAGGGCGCGTCGCACCGAATCGGGCGGCATGCGGCGGCATTGTAAGGGAGGGGGTTCCGGGGCCCCCAGCCCCCCCCGAATCTAGAGGCATTGGGCGCGCCGGTGCTAGGATGCGCGACCCCTCATGGGTGACACGCTTCGGAAGACCCCGCTCTCCGCATGGCATGCCGCGCACGGGGCGCGGATGGTCCCCTTCGCCGGCTTCGAGATGCCGGTCCAGTACGAGACCGGCATCCAGGAGGAGGTCCGGCTCGTCCGCAACGACTGCGGCCTCTTCGACCTCTGCCACATGGGGCGCCTCGTGCTCACGGGGCCGGACCACCTGGCGGCGGCCGACCACGTGCTGAGCCAGAACGTGGCGAGGATCCCCGAGGGGGCGATCCGCTACTCGCTCATCTGCACGCCGGAAGGGACAGTGGTGGACGACGTGCTCGTCTACCGCGACGCGGGAAAGGTCCACGTCGTGATCAACGCTTCCGGGCGCGAGGCCGACCCGGCCTGGTTCCGGGAGCACCTGCGCGGCAGGAAGGTGGAGATCGGGGACGAGTCCGACAGGCAGACGATGCTCGCGCTCCAGGGCCCCAGGTCCGCGGAGATCCTCGGGAAGCTCTGCGACGCGGATCTCGCCTCGCTCAAGTACTACCGGTTCACGCGCGGCCGGCTGCTCAGGAAGCACGACGCGCTCGTGAGCCGCACCGGCTACACCGGCGAGGACGGGTTCGAGCTCTTCTTCCCGACGGACGCCGCGGTCGCCGTGTGGGAGGCGCTCGTCGCCGCCGGCGGGAAGCCGATCGGCCTCGGCGCGCGCGACGTCTGCCGCACCGAGGCGGGGATGCCGCTCTACGGCCACGAGATCAACCGCGAGATCACGCCGCTCGAGGCGGACCTCCGCTTCGGGATCGACCTCGAGAAGGAGTTCGTGGGCGCCAAGGCGCTGCGGGCCCAGGAGGCGAAGGGCGTCCCGCGCCGGCTCGTCGGCCTCGACGTGGAGGGCAAGCGCGTCCCGCGCGAGGGGTGCGCCGTCCGCGCCGGCGGCGAGGACGCGGGCGTCGTCACGAGCGGGACCTTCAGCCCGACGCTGGACCGCCCCGTCGCGATGGCGCTCGTGAGGACGCCGCTCGCGCGCGAGGGGACGAGCCTCACCGTCGACCTGCGCGGCCGGGACGTGGCCGTAAGGGTCGAGGCGCTCCCGTTCTACAGCCGCAAACGCAAGAAGAAGACTTCGGGAGGATAGGAGTCGATGAAGCGACCGGACAAGGCGCGCTACAGCAAGAGCCACGAGTGGGCGATCCTCGAGGGCGACGTCCTCACGCTCGGCGTGACGGACTGGGCCGTCGAGCACCTCGGGGACCTCGTGTACGTCGATCTGCCGGACGCGGGCAAGCAGCTCGCGGCGGGAGACACGGCGTGCGAGATCGAGTCCGTGAAGGCCGTCGGCGAGGTTTACAGCCCCGTCGCGGGCAAGGTCACTGCCGTGAACTCCGGGCTCGCCGACGACCCCGCGCCGCTCGCCGGGGATCCCTACGGCAAGGGCTGGCTCGTGAAGATCAAGGTGACCGACCCGTCGGGCTACAAGAAGCTGCTCGACCTCGCCGCCTACGAGAAGCACCTCGAGACCGCCGACGCGGGCTAGGCTAGGCGTTCCCCTCCCGCCCCCGGAGCCCCCTTGCATCCGATCCTCTTCGAGATCCCGAACCGCGCGACGCTCGACACGTCGATCATCGTCGTCGAGATCGTCGTGGGGATCGTCTGCCTCCTCGGCTGGCTCGCGCTCCGCGCCAAGGCGCCGAGCGGGTGGGCCGCGACCACGCTCTCCACCGTCGCGATCCTCGTCGGGCTCCACTTCGCCCTCAGCTACTTCATGAAGGGCGACTCGATCAAGATCTACACCTTCGGGGTCGTGATCATCCTCGGGTTCCTCGCGGGCGCGCGGTTCATGTCGACGCAGACCGACAAGCTCGGCATCCCGTCGCAGACGGTGTTCGACTGGGCGTTCTGGCTGCTCGTGACCGGGATCGTCGGCTCGCGCATCCTCTACGCGCTCCTCAACTTCGAGGAGTTCGAGACGAACAAGCTGCAGATCTTCGCGATCTGGAACGGTGGCCTCGTCTGGTACGGCGGCCTCATCCCCGCGGTGATCGTGGGGATCGCGCTGCTCTACAAGTGGAAGCTGCCCGTGCTGCCGCTGTGCGACGCGTGCGCCTCCGCGATCATGCTCGCGCTCGGCATCGGGCGCTGGTCGTGCCTGCTCGCGGGCGACGACTACGGCAAGGCCACCGAGCTCTGGCAGGGGATCCGCTTCTACAGCGGCCTCGTGCCGGAGGGGCTCCGGGGGATCCCGCTCCACCCGACGGAGCTCTACATGAGCCTGAACGCGCTCTGGCTCTTCTTCATCCTCGAGTGGATCCGGCGCAGCTCGTCGTACGCCGGCAGGGCGTTCGCCGCGATGCTGATCCTTTACGCGTTGACGCGCGCGCTCTTCATCGAGCCGTTCCGCGGCGACTTCGTCGAGCGCAATCCCGCGTGGAAGAAGCACGTGGCCGTCGAGCTCCGCGTCGAGCGGGCGGCCGACGGCCCGCCGGTGACGCTCGAGCGCGGGGCGGCCGTCTCCGGCGGCGGACGCACCGGCCGCCTGCTCTGCACGGCGTGGGCGGACGGCGCGGCCTGGGACAGGAACGGGAAGGCCGCGCCGACGACCCTCGCGCTGGAGCCCGGCAAGTCCGCGCTCGTCTGGGCCGTGTCGGACCGGCCGCTGACCAAGGCCGAGGCCGCCGCGTTCCACCGCTTCAACTGGCCGATCGACCGCATCGAGGGTGCGGAGGGCGCGACGATCAAGGTGATCGAGCCCAGGGCCTACAACAGCGACCTGCCGCAGCCGCCGGGCTTCGTGTCGACGTCGCAGTGGATCTCGATCGCGGTGGTGCTCGGCGGCGTGCTCGTGCTGTTGATCGCGCGGAAGCTGAAGCAGCCGGGCTTCGCCGAGGCCGTCGCCGCCCGCAAGGCCGCGTAGAGGCAGGAGGCAGGGGGGGGCCGGGGGGCCGCGCTTCCGCGGTCTCAGCTCTCAGCTGACCAGGTGGGCGGACATGCGCATCCACGTCAGGTAGATGTGGAACGCGAACACCGCCGCGTACACGAGGAAGGCGACCGTCAAGAGCGCGCGCACGCGCCGGAAACGCACGTGCACGAGCAGCACGAGGAGGCCGATCACGGTCGTCGCGATCTTCACGGCCTTGAATCCGTCGTGGCCGCCCCACTCGAGCGCCCACGCCATGACCGGGTTGGCCTCGGTGCCGCCCGCCTCGAGGTGGACGAGCGTGAAGACCATGTCGAGGAGCGAGAGCCCGAGCACGCCGAGCACGAGGACCCAGTCCCACGCGCTGTAGCGGTCGACGTAGATGTTGGCCGCTTCCCCGTCGCGCCGCCCCGTCTTCCGGCGCCCGACGAGCCAGTGGCGCGAGAAGAGCCCCGTCGCCCGTTCGCGACGGTCGATCCCCGCACGGCGTTCGTGCACAAGGTCCATCATGGCGGGATGGCGCTCAGAACTCATGTTCGCAGAATCCATCGTTCTCACGACGGGGATTCGGGATCGCAAAGAGAGGGCCAGTCCGGGCCGCCCCCCTCCCCCGGGCCCCCTTCCCCCGCATGCGAGGCGGGTCCGCACGGGCAGCCTAACGATGCGCTAACTCGACG
Organism: Planctomycetota bacterium; assembly: GCA_036273915.1. Classification (GTDB taxonomy): domain Bacteria; phylum Planctomycetota; class PLA2; order PLA2; family PLA2; genus PLA2. Next base: position 44,893 of record DASUGR010000095.1, read on the forward strand.
ATCGTCTCCTCGATCTCCTTCGCCACGCGGCGGCTCGGCTCATGTCGATACGCCTCGACAAGGCCGTCCCTCACGCCGTCGAGCTTCCCGCGGAAGCGGAGGACGAGCAGCGCCGCCCTCCGGCCGTCCTCGCCCGGGATGCGGCGGACCGCCTCGAGCAGCCCGGGAAGGAGCCCATCCGGCACGCCCGCGCCCTGCGACTGCCAAGCGCGCTGGAGCACCGCGTCGAGCGCCGCGGCGTCCCCCTGCCCGACCAGGTCGGCGAGCCGCGCGATGCCCTCCTGTCCGGCGAGGTTCAGGATCTCCGCCGCCGCCGCGCTCCGCAGGTTGTCGGGGATCGACGCGTTGAGCTCGGCGAGGAGCAGCGCCTCGGTGCCCGGCGCCCGCAGCAGCACGAGCGCCCGGTAGAGCGGCGTCCGGCGCTCCGGGTCCGCGTCGCGCACCATGTCGACGACGTCGGGCGCGAGCTCGGTCACGCCCTCCCCGCTGAGGAACGCGAGCGTGCGCAGCAGGTCGCCGCCGGACCGGAGCTCGCCGCGCAGCCAGTCGACGACGGCCGCGCGGTCGTGACGGAGGAGCCTCGGGAGCACCAGGTAGGGGTCGATGTGCTTCCGCGCGCGGATCCACTCGAGGAAGAGCGGCGCGTTCTCGTCCATCCAGTGCATCGAGAGGATCCGCACCGCGGTCGTGAACCCCACACCGGCATCCGGGTGCGCGATGCGCTCCTTGCACGCGTCGTGCACGAACGGGACCGGCCCGTCCGCGCCGAGCAGCAGCAGCGCGCCGAAGGCGGCGTTCTCGTCCTTCTCCCGGTTCTCGCGGAAGAAGCGCTCGATCTGCTCCCGCATGCCCGGCCGCCCGAGCCGGTGGAGCACGGCCATCGCGTGGACCCGCTCGATGGCCCGGGGGCTCAGCAGCGTCCTCTCGAGCAGCGGCTCGAGCGCGTTCACCTGCGCGTGGTTGCGGTCGCCCGCGGCGGGCGCGGCCATCTCGAAGAGGCGTGCGAGGATCTCCGACCGGAGGTCGGGCTCGGGCGCCTCGGGCGTCGGCGGCAGCCCCTCGAAGAGCTCGTTCAGGATGTCCGCCTTGCCCAGCCGCAGCAGGATGTCGGCGGCCGCCGGCCGGTAGTCGTGCCCCCGCTGCGGGCGGCGGAGCTCCGCCTCGCAGAAGCGCGCGGCTTCGGGCTCCGGCTCCTTCTTCAGGACCCGGAAGACGAGGTTCCGGATCTCGTCGGGCCAGTCGGCCCCGGGGGCGGGCGGCGGGCAGTTGCCCTCGTCGAGCCAGTGCGCGAGGAACGGGAAGCGCTCCGGGACCCGCGCGAGCAGCAGGAGCTGCAGCACGGCCACGAGGATGTCCGGGGACGAAACGTACTCGGGATAGCGCTCCTCGGACGTGAGGAACGCGAGCGCGGGATCGCCGAACGAGAGCAGCGCCGACCTGGCGACGTCGCGCCAGACGGGGAACTCGAGCGGCGACGCCCCGACCAGCGGCGCGGCCACGGTGACGGTCTCGCCGCTCCCGAGAAGGCGGTAGAAGTAGCGGATCTTCTCTTCGGGCGAGGGCGACGGGATCGCGGGCGCCGGCCGAACGGGCGGGGAAGGAGGGGGCTCTTGGGGGATCAGGAGATAGGCCGCGACGGCGGCCGCGGCGGCAGCGACGACGACGGCCAGGGCGATCCACGGGGAGGCGCGCCTCATGGCTTCCTGCGCTGCACCTCGTCCTCGGGGCCGAGCTCGATGCCGAAGTTCGGCAGTAGCCGGCCGGTGGCGCGCTCGAGGCGGATCCTCGCCTGCTCCACCTTCGTGCGCGTCTCGAGGAGGCGCAGCTGCGCGTTCGTCAGGTCCTCCTCGAGCTGCGCCACGTCGAGCACCGTCGAGCTCCCTCGCTCGAGCCGCTTGCGCTCGCCCTGGAGGGAGGCGTCGGCGGCGACCACCTCCTCGCGGAGCGAGAGGATGCCCTCGAGCGCGGCGCGGAGGCCGCGGTGCGCCTTCCGCACCTCGACGATGATGTTGCTCACCTGGTCGCTCCGCTGCACCTCCGCCTGCTCGAGCGCGATCTCGGCGCGATGGAGCGCCGCCTTGGCCGCGCGCCGGCCGAGCGGCCAGGAGAGGTTCAGCGCGGCGTTGCCGGACGGGTAGTCGAAGCCGAGCGCCTGCGTCGACGCCCCGCTGATGTCGCCGTCCACGCCGCGGAACGTGAGCGTGCCCGTGAGGTCGAGCTGGACGCGCATCTGGTTCTGCGCCTGCACCACGCCCTCGCGGAGCTGCTCGATCGACGCGTCGGTCGCCCGGAGGTCGTTCCGCGTCGCGAGCGCGTCGGCGACGAGCTTGTCCAGGTCGGGGACCTCGGTCGGGTCCTCGGGCCTCTCCTTCGTCCGAAGGACGATCCGGTCGTCTGGCCCGCCCGTGAAGGGGAGCACGAGAAGCCGCAGGTCGTCCGACGCGTTCGCCGCGTCGAGCCGTCCGCTGATCAGGTTCGTCTCGCGCGTCTTGGTCTCGGCATGCGCCTTCGTGACGTCGAGCGGGGTCGAGCGGCCGATCTCGGGACGCAGCTTCTTCTGCTCGGCCTCCTCGATCTCGCGCGCCACCTCGAGCGACTTCTTGAGGACGAGGACGCGGTCCTCCAGGTAGACGAGGTTCCAGTAGGCGACGGCCACGGACTCGATCAGCATCTCGGCGTCCGAGAGGAGCGTGTAGCGGGCGCCGAGCGCCCCCGCCTGGCTCGCCCGCAGGTTCGACTCCTGCGCGGTCCGGCCGCGGCCCCGCAGCAGCGGCACGGTGAGCGAGACCTCGAGGGAGGTGTCGTACGACGGGTTGATCGTCGAGAAGGACGAGTTGGTGAACAGCCGGTCGGTGCGCCAGTCGATGCCGAGGGTCGGGCCGATGCGGAAGGGCTTCGACGCCCCGAGGGAGTAGGAGAAGGTGTCCGTGTCGAGGACGGTCGCGCCCTCGAGCTGCGAGCGGGAAGGGATCCGCGTCTCGCCGCCGCCGACCGCGCCGTTGAGCGTCGTGTCCCAAAGGGCGTCCTGCTCCTCCACGTCGAGGCGCGCGATGAGGGAGTCGAACCGCGCGGACTTGAGGCCGAGGTTGTACGCCAGCGCGAGCTCGACGGCGTCCTCGAACGTCACCTCCCGCGCGGGCACCCCGGGGGTTCCCCCGGCCCCCTCCGCTTCCCCCGCCGCTGCCGGGGCGCCGTCGCGCTCCTGCGCTGCGACCATGGCGGCGAGCGCCAAGACCAGCATCGAAGCTCTCAGAGCGCGTGAACGAAACAAGCCCTCACCGCCGCTCGGCGAACTCTTCCCGGATGAGGCTTGCGATCAGGTCCTGCGTCTCCGCCGAGGCGCCCTTGGCGTGCTTCTCGAGCGCGACGCGCGCGTCGGGGGTCCCGATCCGCGCGAGGGCGTGGATCGCCGCGCGCTCGATCGCGGCGTCGCCGAGCCGCGCCGCGAGCACGGGCACGGCGTCGCGGTCCCCGTGCACGCCGAGCGCGTACATCATCGCCGTCGCCGCGTCGCGGTCCTGCTCCTTCTCGAGCGCCTGCCGGAGCGGCGGGTCGCAGGTGGGCGCCCCCTGCTCGGCGAGCCCGTTCGCCGCGTACTCGCGGACGATCGCATCCGGGTCGGCGAGGTAGCCGCTCAGGAGCTGGGTCGCCGCGCGTCCGTAGGTGCGCGCCACACGCATGAGGTCCGAGGCGCGGAGCTCCGGGATCCGCGTCGCGGCGATCAGCTTCGCCTCGGCCTCGAGCGACGCGCCGTAGCGCGCCCGGCCGCGCTCCTCCGCCTCCTTCGCGTAGCGGTCCGCGAGCTTCCTGTCGACGGCGCCCGCGGCCCGCTCGAGCGAGGCGCGGATGGCCGGATCCTGCTCCGCGACGAGGAGCGCCGCGAGGCGCGTCGCGTCGGCCTCCGTGAAGAGGTCCTTGTAGCGGCCGGCCAGCGCCGCCAGCTCGCGGGCGCTGTTCCCGCGGATCCAGAGGTCGTCCGAGCCGAGCGTCTCGAGGAAGAGGTGCTTCGCGTTGTCCGCGCGGCGGTCGAAGGGCGAGATGGACTCGACGGCCAACACGTCCTTGAGCCGGGCCTCTTTCGACTCGTAGAGCGGGTCGCCGCGCGGGATCAACCCCACGAGGGCATAGGAGGTCGCCTGCCGGCGCAGGAAGAAGATGCCCTCCTCCCCCTCCGCGAGGCGGATGCCCGGCGAGCCGCGGCGGGGCGCCCGGGTCTGCTCGCGGTCCTCCTTCGTCTCCTGCGTACCCGTCACGCGCTGCTCGGCCTTCGGGACTTTCAGGCGGAGGACGTCCGAGAGGTACTTGTCGAGCCCCGCGCGCCGCTCGCGCTCGTACTGAACCGCCGAGGAGTCCAGGGTGGCGGTGAAGGCGTCGGGCGCGGCGTAGTCCTCGGTGTAGAGCAGCACGAGCACGGGCTCGCGGTCATAGCCCGCGAGGCGGCTCGTCACCGCGAGCTGGGCGGTGGAAATCCCGCGGAACGGGGGGACGAGCTTCACGACCTTCGCCTCGACGATCTGGTCCGACCGGGAGAGGACGCGGCGGCCCAGCTCGGTCAGGTAGGCACGGTCGGGTTCCCCGGCCGCAGGGAGCGCGAAGAGGAGCGACCAGAGGAGGACGCGCATGCAGAGGCGAAAGCCCCCATGATATGCGCGGAGGCTGTAACGAGGGCGTCACGCCCCCGGAACCCCCCTAGAGTCCCGGACTTGTCGTGCGACGCCGGTAGACACGGACGTTGCCCGGCCTCGGGCGGGCATTCCCGCCGTCGACCACGCTCTTCTGCACCTTGTCGTTGTGAATCTTGATGAAGCGCTGGCACTCGCCCTTGGTCCCGCAGAAGATCTCCTCTCCGTGGAGGAGAACCCTGTAGAACTTCTTCCCGTTGTGCACGCAGTAAAACCGGATTTCCATGACCACGCTCTCCTGCGTCAGCGGTCCTGCGCGCGGGGCGCCCTGGGACGACCCACACCTCTCCATAAGTCGGCAGGAAACCACGCAAATCGGAGGCCGTGACGCCGAGCTTCCGCGATTTTGTCAAGCCCGCAACCGCAACATGCTCCGAGATAGCATGTTACGGCGACAGGATCGCGGCTCCTTGTCAAAGGCGGAACAAGATTGGCCTGCCCCGGGATGTCACGAGACCGCTCAACGTGTCGCCTAATGGCCGCACGGGGGGCGGCTACAAGCGGTAGGGGGATTGAAGGGTGAGCAGCACAACGCCCGACGCCTTCCCGGCCTCGAGGTCGGCCATCGCCTTCTCGAACAGGGGGGCCGCCCAGGCCTTGGCGAGGTCCGGATCGGGGCTCAGGCGGCCCCGCGCCAAGGCGGCGGTCACCCGCAGCCGGGTGGGCGCCGCGTCGAGGAGCTTCGTGCGGTCGCCGGAGACCACGAGGGCCGCGTCCCCGAGGTCGCGGCCGGCCGGGATCGCGAACCCGGCGAGCCGGGCGAGCAGGAGCGCCTCGCGCGAGATGTCGTCGTCAGGCACCGCGAGGACCAGCTGCCGGATCGCGGTCTGGTAGCCCATCCGCTCGAACTCGTTCATGAACGCGTAGGACAGGCTGAAGTCCTCGACGAGGGCGGCCAGCATGGCGCCGTGAGCCTGCCCGCGCTTCGCCTCGGCGAGAATGTCGCCGCACGCGATCCGGATGGCGTAGCCGCGCGCCGTCGCCTGCGCGGAGCAGTCGCCCTGCGCGAGGAGCGCGAGCGCCGCGTAGCCGGTCTCCCCGGCATCGCCGAAGGAGCCGTCCGGGCGCTGCCTCGTGAGAAGCGTCCCGATGCCCTTCTCGATCGCCTGCTCCTGGCCCTCGACGCCGTACTGCCGGAGGCGGGTGGACTGCGGCAGGCGGCGTTGCAGGAGGCGCGCCTGGAACTCATGCGCCGGCTTGATGTCCTCTGCCGGGCCATCCTTGAAGGTGACGTACGGCGAGACGTCCGCCCGCGGGTCGGCGTCGCGCCGCAGGAGGATGTGCGCGAGGATGGCGATCAGGACCACGTGCGCGGCCAGCGAGATCACGGCGATCCGGAACCGCGCGGACCGGCGGAACCGGTACGCGACGAGCCCCGGCAGCGCGCGCAGCTGGACGAGGAGCGGCGTGCGCACCCGCGCCGCCGCGGCGACGACCGCCGCGCGCGTCGCGCCGAGCGGCTCGACGGCCTCCCCGCGGCGCATGAGCCCGAAGAGCGACTCGAGCTCGAAGAGCTCCCGCTGGAGTTCCGGCTCGCCGCGGATGCGCGCCTTCAGAGCCTCGGCCTCGGCGGGGTCGAGCTCGCCGAGGAGCAGGTCGATCAGCTCCTGCCTCACTTGAGCACCCTCCCGAGCATGCCGCGCAGCTGCGTGACCGCGGCGTTCATGCGCGACTTCACGGTGCCGACCGGGATGCCGAGGATGTCCGAGATCTCGCGGTAGCGCAGCCCCTGCGCCTCGGCCATCACGAAGACGATCCGCTGCGCCTCGGGGAGACCGAGGAGTGCGGTCCGCACGAGGTCCGCGGCCTCGCGGTCCGCGAGGCGCGCGACCGGGCTCTCCGCGTTTGCCTCGAGCAGGTCGCCGAGCGTGGCGCCGTCCTCCTGGGCGCGGACCTCGGCCGAGACGGTCTTGGGCGCCGCCTTCTGGCTCCGGTGCCGGTCGATCCACAGGTTCTTGGCCACGGTGTAGAGAAACGTCTTGAAGGACGCCTCGGGTCGGTATTTCCCGCGCGCACGAAGGAGCTTCAGGAACGTGTCCTGCATCAGGTCCTCCGCGAGCGCGCGGTCGTAACACATTTTGTAGAAGAAGTTTACGAGCGCACGCCCGTGGCGATCATACAGGGTCGCGAAGGCGTCCTGATCGCCTTCCTGGAAGGCGACCATGAGCTCGCCGTCAGAGCGGGGCATGCGCGCACTAGGCCATGACAACGGAGGGTCGCGGGGGACGGTTCGATTCTATCAGGATTCCCGAAGCTCCCCCGGGGGTGCCGATGTTAGCGCTACGGAGCCCGGCACCAATCGCCTAATACCCGGATCGGGAGGGGCTCCGGGGAACTCGGGTCAGGTCGTGATCCGCCGGGTCGTCTCGTCCACGTGCTCGAAGCGGACGACCTTGGCGGCGGGCCACGCAGCGGCGGCGAGGTCCTTCGGCCACTCCACCACGATGACCGCCGCCTCCCCCGCCTCGTCCAGCGCGAGGTCGTCGAGCGACGCCGTGCTCTTCTCCCGGTAGAGGTCGACGTGGATCACGTCGGGCCTGCCGCGGTACCGGTGCATGAGCGCGAACGTCGGACTCCTGACCTCGACGGTCACGCCGCACGCCTCGGCGATCCCCTTGACGAACGTCGTCTTCCCGGCGCCGAGCTCGCCCTCGAGCAGCACGACGTCGCCGGCGCGTAGCGTCCCGCCGAGCTCGCGGCCGAGCCGCCGCGTCTCCTCGGGCGAGCGGCTAACGACCGTGCTCATAGCCTCGGGCAAGGAGCGGCTCCTCGCGGCCGTCGGGGTGGACTAGCACCGCGTCCTTCTCCGTCACGACGCCGATGCGCACGGCGAACGGCGGGAGCGGCCCCGGCCGGACGGTCGCGAGGAGCTCGTAGTCCTCGCCGTCGTTGAGCGCGTTCCCGACCGCCGCGCCCTCCGTGCGCGGGATCGCCGCCGCGTCGATCCGCGCGCCGACGCGCGAGGCACGGAGGATGTGGTGGAGATCGGTCGAGAGGCCATCGGAGAGGTCGATCATGGCGCCCAGGTCGCACATTTCGTGGAGCACGCGCGCCTCGGCGACGCGCGGGACGAACGCCTTGTGCTTGCCGCTCGCGAGCGACCCGCCGAGCGGGCCGGTGACGACGATCCAGTCGCCCACGCGCGCGCCGGAGCGCAGCACGGGCCCCTTCCGATGCGCCATCCCCATCACGGTGCCGACCGCGTACGGCGTCGGGCCGAAGGCGGTGTCGCCCCCGACCAGCTTGACGCCCGCGCGCTCCGCGCCGCGATAGAGCGCGTGCGCCTCCTCCTCGGTGACGCCAAACGGGAGGCAGACGGCGAGGACGGCCCACTTCGGCTCGCCGGCCATGGCGGCGACGTCGGAGAGCCCGCGCGCGATCGCCTTGTAGCCGAACGCCTCCGGGCCATCGACGTGCCAGCGGGCGTGGACGCCGTCGATCACGGAGTCGGTGGTGACGAGCAGCGTGCCCCAAGGGGCGCAGTCGAGGACGGCGCAGTCGTCGCCGGTCGCCTCGGCGCGCTCCATGACCCAGCGAACGAGCGCCATCTCCCGCACAGGCATGAGGCTAGCGTGCCCTCGCCGGTGCCGCCAGCTACGGTGATTCGACGGGAGGGGGCTCCGGGGGCGCCCGGGAGCGACCAGTGCCGCCGAGGGCACGCGAGCCCGGGCGGGGGAGTCGCCCATGGGTCCGAACACGTCCGTGAACGCCGCCTGTGCGCGCGCGGGGCCACGCCGGATCACGCGAGCAGGTGGCGGTACTTGTGGTAGAGGAAGGACACCGCGACCAGCACCGCGCCGAGCCCCAGGAACGACAGGAACCGGTAGGGGCCCTCGAGGAACGACAGGTCGAACGCGAACACCTTGGCGATCGTCCCGACCAGCACCGCGAGCGCCATCAGGCGCACCGGCCGGTACCGCCGCAGGAATCCGCCGATCACCATCCCGATCGCGTAGGTCGCCCAGATCAGCGAGTACGACAGCTGCTGCAGGTGCTCCGCGCCGCCGGCGACATGGAAGTGGTCGGCCGCCTCCAGGGTGAGAAGGAGCATGACCAGCGCGTGGCCGCCGAGCGAGAGCGGAACGGCTACCGCGGGACCCTCCTCGAATTCGTCCCAGCGAAGCAAGGGGGCTCCGGGGGCGGCGTGCCGGTAGGGCTCCGCGGCAAGGAGCAGCGCCGCCGCGCACATCCCGAGCCCGAGGAACCGCGCGTGCAGGAAGAGCCCCACCGCCCGGTCGCCGGCCGGCAGCATCACGATCCCCGCCATCGGCGCGAGCCAGACGAGCACGAGCCCGAGGCCGCGCAGGTGCGGCCTCGCCCGCGCGCACCCGATCCGCAGCGCGAGGATCCCGTACGCCGACCAGAGCCCAACCATCGCGCACGGCCCGTTCGTCCACGCATGCGCGTCCGCGAAGTCGAGGACGTCCGCGCTGAGCGCAACGAGCAGGGTCACGTGGCCCATGAGCCGTAAATAAATACTGGACGCTCGCGCGCCCGCGAAGAAGCACGCCGCGGCCGCCGCCGCCCCCGCCAGCGCGCGGAGCTCGAGGAACCCCCGCTGCCCCGCCGCCGCGACGTCGAGCGCGAGGAACTTGGCCGCCGCGCCCGCGACGAGCACGAGCGCCACCGGACGGAGCGCCTCCCTCCCCCACGCGAGGAGCGTCGCGCCGTACGCCGCGACGAGGATCGAGAGGCCGTACCACGGCGCGCCCGCGAGCCCGGGGACGTCGCCGATCCCGCGCACGCCGCAGAGATCGACCCACTCCATCGAGAGCCCGGCGAGCAGGAAGAGGTGCGCGGCCGCGAGCGCGGGCACGAACCGGAACTCGCGCGCGGACCACCCGAGGCAGAGCGCCACCGCGACCGTCACGCCGAACCGCGAGTTCAGGAGCGGCGTGCCCTGCGTCACGTACGTGTCGATGAGGCCCCGGATCACCAAGTGCACGACGACGAACGCGCCGAAGAGGAGCGCGACGTCCCGGAGCACCTTCCGCCCGCGCCGCCCCGTGACCGTTGCCACCAGCGTCGCGTAGGCCGCCCAGAGGAGCGTCATCCAGTGCGACGTGTCGTGCGCGTACGCCGCCGTCGCGCCCCCGTACCGCGGCGCCGCGTAGACCCGCAGCCCTTGCGCAAGCTCCAGCGAGAGGAGCACGGCGGGCAGCGACAGCGCGGCGACCCAGAGGACGGTCGCCGCGGTGTGCTCCGCCTCGGACGCATCGCCCTTGCGCTCGCGCCCGAGCGAGCGCCAGCAGCCGAACGCCAGAGCCGCGAACACGACCGTGTACGTGAGTGCGCGCTCGTTCCAGAAGGGCGCGTACGGGATCACGTCGGCGAGCGCGTGCGGCGTGTCGTACGCGAGGAGTCGCAGCGCCCCGAGCGCGTAGCCCGCGTAGGCAAAGCCGCGCACGTGCCCCCGGACCCCCCATGCATCCAAGAGCGCGCCCTGGATCGCCCACGCGCAGGCGATCCACGGGCCAACAAGCCGCGTCTCGAACGCGGGCATCAGCAGGAAGAGCACGCCCGCGGCGTACCCGTAGCAGAGCGCGAGCGGCCGGTCCTCCGCGTGATGTCGCAGCACCGTGCGCGCGCAGATCAGGAGGTACGCCGACGTCGCGAGCAGGAAGAGCCCTTGGAAAGCCTCGAAATCGTGCTCGAACACGCGCAGCGCGGAGAGCGTGTGCAGGGTGGTCGCGAGGCCGAGCACGACGTAGGAGACGCTCGCGTCCGCGACGCGGCGCCAGACGCTCCACGCGAGGATCTCGGTCGCGAAGAAGAGGAAGAGGAGACTCGGGAAAAGGAGCATCGCCCACGGCGCGCCCGTGCCCTCCGTGCTCCACCACCCCGCGAAGTAGGCGACCACGACCGCGAACGTCAGCAGCCGCAGGAACCCCCACCGCTTCCAGTAGCCGAGGAAGAGGAGGCCGCCGGTCAGGATCGCGAGGTAGGTGAAGAGGAACACCTGGTCGGGGACGCCGGCGCGCAGGAGGACGGGCGTCAGGTAGCCGCCGACCGCCGCGAGCACCGCGGTCGTGCGCGTGTCGTACCGGATCGCGATCAGCACGCCGAGCGCGACCGTCGCCGCCATGCCGGCGAACGCGGTGCCGCGGCCGAGGATCGGCGCGCCGTCCACGAGCAAGAGCTTGAAGCCCGCGAAGAACACCACGAAGAGCACGCCGATGCCGCCGCCCCAGAAGCCGCGCGCGAGGATCGCGTACGCGCGGCGGTGCGAGAGCGAGCCCGCGGCGAGCAGAAGGGTGCCGAGGGCGAGCCCGCCCTGGAAGCGCATGACCGGCGTGACCCAGCCGCGCTCGAACGAGTACTTCATCGCGTACGCGACGCCGAAGAGGATCGCGAGGATGCCGACCCAGTTGAACCAGCTGCCGCCGATGCGCTCCTCGAGCGACGGGCCGCGCGCGCGCGACTCGGGCACTGCGGCGAAGACGGGCTCGCGGGCCGGCTCCGGCGCGCGTGCGATCGCGGGCGGCGCAGGGCGCGGCGCGGGCGCGACCGGCGCCGGGATCGGGGGGGGCTCCGGGGGCCGCGCGGGCGCGAGCGCGGGTGCCGCGGCGGGCGGAGGCGCCTCCGGATGCGGCGTGCCGCGCCGCGCGACGTCGAGCTTCGCCTCGAGCCCCTCGATCCGGGCGTTGAGCTCGCGCGCGCGCTTGCGCCAGAGCTCGTTCGATTCCTCGAGCCGCCGTCGCGCCCCGATCGCGAGGCCGAGCGCAACGAACGTGCAGACCGGGACGCCGATGAGGAGCAGGAGCGCGAGGAGGATCCCGATCGCTTCCATCGAAGTCCGGGGACAGTGTAGGCCCCGCGGAGGGAACTGCGAGACGGGATGGCCCGTCGACTACGGCATGCCGGCGCGGATCAGGAAGAGCACGTCCTCCCGCCGGATGAACCCGATCTTGCGCGAGTCGGGGTAGGTCTCCTCGAGCGGGTTGATCGCGAGGATCAGCACTCTGCCCTCCGGCACCGTTCCCATCGCCTCGCCCGGGATGGCGATCGGGCCGATCGGCTCCCCGTTCACGGTCAGCATCCCGTCCCTCGCGCCGACCTCGTCCCCGGGAAGCGCCCGGACCCTGCCGAAGCGCTCGTAGGTCGTGCCGTCCTTCTCCATGCGGTAGACCACGTCCGTGCCGCGATCGAGGGGGGCTTCGGGGGCGAGCGGCTTCGTCAGCACGCGCGTGCCGGCGGGGTAGGTCGGCTCCATCGAGTGGTCCGCCTCGGGGATCCGGCTGCGGCTCCACGTCCGGAGGAACATCGCGGCCGCGAGGACCACGCCGAGCAGGATCCCGAAGCGCACGACGCGCTGGATGACCCTCGGGCGCATCATGCGGGGAAGGCGGCGCGGAAGGCCCGCGCGGTCTCGGCGGCGTCCGAGGAGTAGAACGCGCCGATCGCCGCCGCGCCGTTGCCGCCCGCCTGCGCGACGAGGCGCACGTTGTCGCTCGTGATCCCGCCGATCCCGACCACCGGCACCCGCGCGCGCAGCGCGGCCTCGCGGAGCGGGCCGAGGCCGAGCGCCGGCTCGCCCGGGTGCGAGGGCGTCGGGAAGACCGGGCCGAGGAAGAGGTAGTTGGCGCCCTCCTCCTCCGCCTGCCCCGCCTCGTCGAGGTTGTGGACCGAGCGGCCCACGAGCACGTCGTTGCCGACCACGCGGCGCGCCGAGGCGACCGGCAGCGAGCGCGCGCCGAGGTGCACGCCGTCCGCGCCCGCCGCGATCGCCACGTCGGCCCGGTCGCTTACGAGCAGCAGGCAGTGCGCCGCGCGCGTGGACGGCCGGAGCTGGCGCACGAGCGCGAAGACCTCGCGCGCGGTCGCGTGCGGGCGCCGCACGAGGATCGCGCTGACGCCCCCCGACAGCGCGCGGGCCGCGGTCTCGAGGGTCCGCCGGACGTCGCCGTCCGGCTCCGTGACGCAGACGGCGCTCAGCTTCGCGGCCACAGGAGCGGCTCCAGGCCGCGCACGAGGCCCTTCATCCCGTCGATCTTGCGCGCCGCAAGGAGCACGCCGGGGACGAAGACCTCGCGGTCCACGGTGTCGTGCCGGATCACGAGCGTCTCGCCGGGGCCGCCGAACCACACCTCCTGGTGCGCGATCGAGCCGGGGAGCCGCATCGAGTGCACGGGCACCTCCTCGACGCGGCCGCCCCGCGCGCCCGGCGCGGTCTCCGTCTCGTCGACCGCCGGGGGCGGCGCCTTCCGCGACCGCGCGATCCGCCGCGCCGTCTCGGAGGCCGTCCCGCTCGGCGCGTCGAGCTTCTTCTCGTGATGGCGCTCCACCACCTCGACCCACGGGTAGAAGCGCGCCGCCTCCTCCGCGAACCGCATCATGAGGACGGCGCCGAGCGCGAAGTTCGGCGCGACGAGGCACGCGACGCCGCGCTCGCGGGCGAGCGCGTCGAGCTCTCGCAGCCGGTCCTCGTCCATGCCGGTCGTGCCGACGACGACATGGACGCGCGCCGAGAGGAGCGCCGAGACGTTGCGGAAGACCGACTGCGGCGTCGTGAAGTCGACCGCGACGTCGGGCTTCCCGCGGGCGATCGCCGCGGCGAGGTCGTCGCCGAGGTCGACGGCCCCCGCGAGCTCGAGGTCCTTCGCGGCCTCGACCCCCTTGGCGACGAGCGAGCCCACGCGCCCTTTCGCGCCCACGACCAGCACCCGCTTCACGCGCGCTCCTCCGGAAGCGACGCCGCGTACGTCGAGAGGATCTCCTCCTGCTCGAGCGTCTCCACCGAGCCGGGCCGGAGCAGGCGCACCCGCTGCAGCGCCTCGTCGACGGTGAGCCCCTCGCGGACGAGGTACGCGGCGAGGATCGTGCCCGTGCGCCCCATCCCCGCCGTGCAGTGCGCGACCACCGCGCCGCCGTGCTCGACGATCTGCCGGATGAACCCGACGGCGTCGTGCAGCTGGTCGAGCGTGGGGCTCGTCATGTCGACGACCGGGATGTGGTGGACGTCGAAGCCGAGGAGCTCCGGGCGCGCCTCGGTGAGCGACAGGATGGCGGTCACGCCCTGCGCGCGGAGCCACGCGAGGTCGTCCGGACGCGGCCGGGCCATCCCGGCGACGCGCCCCTCGACGATCCACGAGAAGTTGCGCGGCATCTCACAGGCGGTCGCGCACGTACTCGGAGATCACCTGGAGCGCGCGCCGATCCTCGTCCCGGAGCCACGTGAAGCAGACCCCCACCCGGTACGCGCCCTCGTCCTCGTCGCACCAGACGACCCGGCCGACGGCGACGACGGGGTCCTTCCTCCCCTCGAGGGAGAGCTCGAGCGCGAGGTGCTGGTCCCGCTCGAGGCGGGACGGCGCCTCGAGGCAGAGGCCGGAGGCGCTGAGGTTGAGCGTTCGCGCGGCGGTGGTCTTGGCGTCCGCCGCCCCCTCGCGGATGGCGCGGAAGGCGACACGGCACTTCTCCGGGATGCGGGGTGCCCGCCGGCGGTCCGGTTCTTCGGAGCCCGTCATGTGCGCTACGCTCCCTTCTTACCCTGGCCCCGAGCCCCTTGGGCCCGCGCCCGCCGCGTGTTCCCCTGCGCGCCGGAGCCTCCGGATAGACTTGGAGTCCTGTCCAAGAATATCCGCCATCCCTCCCTATCCCGCAAGGCCGGACGCGGCTTCCTGCGCGCCCTAAAAGGGCTCTTCGGGCGCCGGAACGTCGAGCGCGCGGCCGACAGCTGGGACGTCCTCAGGAGGGAATACGCCGCCGGACGCGAGGAAAGCGAGACGGAAACCCCTTCCCCGCGCCCCATCCCGTTCAAGGACCTTACTTCGGAAGACGAGCCTCCAGGGCGTCGAGCCTTGTCTTCAGCTCCTGCGCGGCCTCCAGCTCGTGGGTGAGGACGGTCGGGCCCTGCGGCTCGATCTTTCCTCCGTTCAGGAGGTCCTCCTTCCCCTGCATCTGGGCCCGGATCTCGGTCTCCTCCTTCTCGAGGGCGCGGGCCTCCTCCTGCTTCTTCCCGAGGCGGTCCTTGAGCTCGTCGACCGTGAACCCCTCGGGGGGCTTGTCGACGCCGCGCTGGATCCGGTCGAGGATCCCCTGGATCTCGAGGATGCCCGCCGCGAGGTCGCTCCGCGCCTTGTCGAGCGCCGCCTGCCGGGTGCGCAGCATCGCGAGCTCGCGCCGGACCAGCTCCACCGCCTCCTTGTCGACGGCCATCCTGGTCGCGGTGAGCAGGTGATCGACGTTCTTCCGCGCCGCGTCGACGAACCGCTTCTCCGGCTGCTTGCCGGCGTCGAGGTCCTTCTCCATCCCCTCGATGTCGTCGAGGATGTCCTCGCGCATCTTGCGGATCTGGGGGCTTCCCGTCGTGGGAAGCACGGGGGGTTTCGGGGGCACGGCCGCCTTGGCCGCGGCGCCCCCCTTGTCGGCCTCGGCCTTTCTCGGGTCCTTGTCGCAGGCGAACGCCGCGAGGAGGAGGAGCGCGGGCAGGAGTCGGGACATCGGCAGGATTGTACTCGCCGTTTTCAGAGGGCCCGGAGGAGGCGGATGAAGGCCGGGAGCACCGCGAGGGCGCACGGCAGGGCGACCAGGGCGGCTGCCCCGGTGAAGAGGCCGAACCGCGCGGTCGGCAGGAAGGCCGAGAGCGAGAGGCAGAAGAGCCCGGCCGCGAGCACGGCCGTCGACAGGACGACCGCCCGGCCGACGGCGCCGACCGCCGCCGGCAGCGCCTCGTCGAGCGGGCGCCCGGCGCGGCGCTCGCGGGCGAGGCGGAAGGCCACGTGCAGCGTGTTGTCGACGGCGAGCCCGATCGACACCGCGCCGACCGCGACCGCGGAGACGTCGAGCAGGATCCCGAGGAGCGCGGCCGCGCCGAAGACGAGAAGCGGCGGCAGCACGTTGGGCGCGACCGCGGCGACGCCGAGCCGCCACGAGCGGAGCGCGAAGCCGACGGTCAGGAGCACCACCGCCGCCATCAGGACCGCGCTGCCGGCGAGGTTGTGGACGAGGTCCCGGGTCGTCCCCACCGCGCGCCGGTAGAGCCCCGTGAGCTCCATCGTGCCGGTGGCGGCGCGGCGCGCGGCCTCCTCGAACCGGTCGAGGACCGCGGGCGACGCGCCGTCGGGCACGCGGATCTTCACCCGGTAGCGGCCTCGCGCGCGATCCTCGAAACGGTCGGTGATCGGCGCGTACTCGTTGCGGAGGTAGTCGAGCGCGCCCCTCGTGTCGACC
>DASUGR010000096.1:0-6352 GCA_036273915.1 Planctomycetota bacterium
CGAGGAGCTTCCCCGCGTGCACGAGGACGATCCGCACGTCGCGCGCGCCGGTCCGAGCGGCGGCGTCGGCCGACCACGCCTTGCCCGTGCGCACGCGGAGCCGGTAGTCGCCCTCCCCGAGACCGCGGATCTCGAACGTGCCCTTCGCGTCGGTCACCGCGCTCCCGGAGGTCCGGCCGGGGGTGCCCCCCGCGGGCTCCCTCGTGGCATGGACCGTGACGCCCGGCGCCGGGGTCTGGTCGTCGCGCACCACGACGCCCACGATCGACCCGCCGGGGACGAGCGCCGTCCGGCCGAGATCCATCGAGCCCGTGAACTTCACCTCGTACTCCGCCGGCAGGTAGTCGGGGTGCTCGAACTTCACGCGGAGCCGACCGATCGCGACGTTGCGAACGAGGAAGCGGCCGGCGCCGTCGGTGGTCCCGGTCCGTCCCGCGGCCTCCACGCGCACGTCCTCGATCGCGATGCCGCTCGGGTCCGTGACGAGGCCCGCGAGCGTGGTCGGCTCGGCCAGCCGCAGCGTGGCCGGCTCCCCGACGACCGCGTCCACCTCCTCGCTCGGCCCGTAGTCCGCGTGGCGCGCGACGAGCTTCGTGCGCTGCCCGAGGTGGAACCCCTCGAGCACGAACGCGCCTTTCCCGTCGCTCCTCGCGGTCGCGGCGTCGCCGCCGAGCAGGCGCGCGATCCGCCCGCGCTCGTCGGCGACCACGGAGACCTCCGCCTCGGTGACGGGAGCATCGTCCGGCCCGAGGACCGCGCCGGCGATGCGCTCCGCGGGGACGAGCTCGACGTCGCGCACGGCCTCGCGGCTCCCCTGCCGGAAGAGCATCGGTCCCCCGGACCCCCCCCCGGTCAACGTCGGGACCGACTCGTCCACGAAGTGCGCGTGCGTCGCCGTCCGCGTGTGCGCATCGAGCGGCACGCCCTCGAGCCGGAACGAGCCGTCCTGCGCGCTCACCCCGGAGGCCATGCGCTCCGCCGTGATCTGGCCCGGACGGCCGCCGAAGGCGCCGACGCGCGCGCCACCGACCGGCTCGCCGGTTGTCCTGTCGAGCACGCGGCCGGTCACGACCCCGCCGCGCGCGAGCTCGACGACGCCGAGGTCGACGACGCCGTCGACCGGCTGCGCGCGCGCGAGGTCGATGACGAGCGGCAGGAAGCCCGCGCCCGAGAGGCGGAGCCGCTGGCCGGTCACCGCGCGGGAGTCGATCGGCAGGTTCTCGATCAGCAGGCGGCCATTCCCGTCGGTCTCGCCGTCGGAGGACCCTCCGATGTGGGTGACGGTCGCGCGGACGCGTGCGGCGGGCGCTCTGGCGCGTCCGGCCTCGACGGCGAGGAGGCGCAGGGATGCGCCGGCGCGAAGCGTGACGACGATGTCCGTCCTCGGCGCGGTGAAGATCCCGCGCTCCCGGGCGCATCCCGCGGCGATGACCACCAGCATGTGCGCGCCGGGCTCCGCGAGGAGCGAGAAGGCGCCGTCGGGGCCCGTGGCGGCCTCGCCGGTCGCCGGTCGATCGTCGGCCCCGCGCGGGTCCGCGACGAGGATGCGCGCGCCCGGCACCGGCCGATCCCCGTCGGCGACGACGCGGCCCGCGAGGACCGCGCCCTCGCGGAGGTAGAGGTCGATGCCCGAAGCGTCGGTCGCGAAGATGGCCGGCTCCCGGTTGGCGGGCGCGAGCCCGCGCGCGGTCGCGCGGAGCGCGTACGCCTCGCCCGTCGGGACGACGAGCGCGTACGCCCCCTTCGCGTCGGTCGTGGCGTCCGCCGTCGCCCCCTCGGGCAGGGGCACGCGGGGGGCGGCTCCCTCCCGCACGATCGCGCGGCGCGCCTCGACGAGCGCGTTCGGGACCGGCTCGCTTTCGGGGCCGTAGACGTGGCCCGTGATCGTGACCGCGGCCGTGAGGCGAAGCGTGCCGAGGTCGAGCGCGCCCTTCGTCTCGAAGCGCAGCGCGCCGCCGAGCTGGCCGTGCCGCGCGCGGAGGTCGTAGACGCCGGGCTTGAGATCGTGGACGAGCAGGACGCCCATCTCGTCCGCCTTCGCGCGGAGCGCGTCGACGCTCCGGTCGAGCGTGACGTCGGCCCCGCTCGCCGGCGCGTCGTCGGGGCCGACGATGCGGAGCGTGATCGAGATCGGCCCCGCGTCGTCGGACGCCGCGCCGGGTTCCTGCGATCCCGTCGCCGCGCCGGCGGCGTCCGCTGCGGCCGTATCCGCGCTCGGCGCGTCGGCCCGCGGAGCGCGCGATCCGGTGCCGGACGCCTGCGTGCCGGACCGATATCCGCCCGCGCGTCCGTCGTCGTGCATGGCCAGGAAGGCCACGAGCGCCGCCACGACGAGGATCGCGGCGGCGGCGAGGACGTGCAGGGGCTTCATCGGGTGGGTGGATCGTAGCGCTCCGGCATCTCGCGCGCACCCGTTGGACGACGCCGGACACGCCCTCCCCTCCACGGTCCGCGATCGCGTTTCGGACGTCTACACGCCCGCCGCCGCGAGCTGCTCGTCCAGCCGCGTCAGCACGCGCGTCCTGAGCTCCCCGAAGAACTCCTTCGTGTTGAAGCGCGGGAGGTCGATCTGCCGGAACTCCCCGTGGACCTCTTCCGGCATCGCGTAGTCCTCCGCCAGAAACCCCTGCTCCTTCTCCAGCCGGTAGCCGCGGAGGTACGTGCGCTTGACCGCCGCCTCGATCTCGCCGGCCGTCGTCTCGATCCCCGCCGCCTCCCGGAGCGCCTCCGCCATCTGCTCGTCGGGAAGCCCCGCGAACTTGCACGCGCCCAGGAGGTCGTCGCGAAGGACGCGGATGCCCCGCTCCGCGATCGCCTCGACCCAATAGTCGAGCGACGTCTCGCGCTCGTAGAGGAGCAGCAGGTAGGTCCGCATCGACATGTGCCCGCCCGCCAGCGCGAAGGGATACCCCGGATTCGTCTGCGGCAGGTACGCCGGGTACTCGATGCCCTTGCTGTGCATCGCGAAGCCCGGCTCGCCGACCGCGTCCGCGAGCCGCCGCACACCCTGGCCGAGCTGCGGCAGCTCGCCCTTTGCGATCCGCTCGATCGTCCGCTTCGTCGCGGCCACGTCGCCGTAGCGGAGCTCGCCGCCGCGCCGGCGCGCGAGCTCCATCGCGTACGAGAGCGTCGCGCCGAGCGAGATCGAGTCGAGGCCCATCTCGTCCGCGAGCAGCACGAGGTCGAGCGCCGCGTCCGGGTCGAAGATGCCGAGGTTGCTCGCGAGCAAGCAGAGCGGCTCGTAGTCGAGCTTCGCGCGGAACCGCCCCCGGACCCCCCCTGCTTCCTTGTCGTAGACGTTCTTGTGGCAGCGGATGCCGCATCTCAAGCACGACTCGTCGCGCACCTCGTACGGGCCCTTCTCGAACTCCGGCCGGAGGAGCGGCCGCGACGCGTCGGTGCCGGTCGGCGCGAAGTTCATCTCCGGCAGCGCGTGCACCGGGTGGAGCGACTCGTAGTTGCCCCACGTGCCGCGCTCGCGGAAGCGGCGGCTGCCCTCGCCGCGCGCGACCGCGAGGTTGAGCTCCTTGAGCCGCGGCGACGGCGGCGGGAGCTTCGGGTCGTCGCCTTCCGCGACGATCGCGAGGAGGTTTTTCGCGCCCATCACGGCGCCGAAGCCGCCGCGGCCGCAGAAGCGCGGCTTCGGGTCGCCGCCGCGCAGCTGCGCGCCGGTCGAGAGCGCGATCGCCGCGTAGCGCACGCGGTGCTCGCCCGCGGGGCCGATCGCCGCGAAGTGCGCGTGCGGGTAGCGGCGGTGGAGCGCCTGCATGCGCTCGTTGACGGTGCCCTTGAGGTCGATCGGCTCGACCGTGAACGACGGAAGCCGGAGGACCGACGGCCTCGCCGCGCGGCCGGTGAGGATCACCTCCTCGATGCCGCTGCCGCGGAGGCGCGTGCCGAAGTCGCCGCTGCCCGCGGACCACATCGCGCCGGGCAGGCCCGCGTTCGACGTCTTCAGCGGCGAGAAGCCGTGGAAGAACGTGCGGAGGCCGGTCATGAAGCCGGTGCCCGACAGCGCGCCGAGGTTGAGGATGAGGGGGGACATGGGGGAGAAGGGGTCCGCGACGCGGCGGCCGAGGAGGAGCTTGGTCGCACGGCCGATGCCGCCGAGCGCGTCCTCGAGGTCCTTGGGCGTCACCTCCTCGCGGCGGACGCCGCCGGTCGAGATGTCGAGGTGGTGGCGGTGGAGCACGCTGATCATTCTAGGAATCGCGGGGAGACGGCTTTGCAGGCGGGCTTTCCCAGCACCAGGCGCCCGTTTTCGTGACACCGACCCCCGACTACTAGGGTGATGGCTGATGTCCCGAGGCCCGCCTTCGCCAAGGCTGCTGCGGACAAGGAGGTGATACCTTGGAATCGGTGCTGCTACGCCGGAGGAGAGCCACGTTCGAGGAGTGGGCGTCGTTGCCCTTGGGCACACGGGCGGAGTTCCTCGACGGCGAGCTCGTGATGGCCCCGTCGCCTGACGGCTCCCACCAGAGGCTCGCGATGCGGATCGCGTTTGCCTTGGGCGCGCACCTTGGCGCGGAGGGGGCGGAGCGCGTCTACGCCGCGCCGCTGGATGTCTTCCTCGCGGGGCGGAACGTCGCCCAGCCGGACGTTCTCGTCCTGCCGGAGGGGACGAAGCCCCAGCCGCCGCCCTGGAAGATCCCCCTGCCGGTGGTCGTCTTCGAGGTCGTATCGCCGCGGGGGCAGGAGTGCGACGTCGAGAGGAAGCTGCCGCTCTACGCCCGCTCCGGCATCCGCGAGGCGTGGATCGTCGACCAGTTCCGGAAGGTCGTCGAGGTGCACGATCTCGCGGCGGGGGCGCACGCGGCCTATGGCCCGGGCGAGACCGCGCGGTCGGGAGCGATCCCCGGGTTCGCGCTCGAGGTCGC
Source organism: Planctomycetota bacterium (assembly GCA_036273915.1). Classification (GTDB taxonomy): domain Bacteria; phylum Planctomycetota; class PLA2; order PLA2; family PLA2; genus PLA2. The sequence goes on from DASUGR010000096.1 coordinate 4,878, forward strand.
GCGTCTGCTTGAGTCCTAGCGCCTCGCAGGCCGCCGTCACTGCTGGAGGGCCTGCTCGAGCTGGGTGATGTGATCCGCCAGCACGCGCTTCGGCACCTCGTCGGTCTCCTCGCGCAGGCGCTTGCGGAGGAACTCGAGGAGCACCCTCCCGTCGGCGACGCGGGCTTCCTTCGAATCGATCTTCTCGCACAGCCGCGACGGAGTCATCCCGTAGATGGTCATCCGGGTGCTCGCGCTCGGCTCCAGCGAGAGGAGCAGCTCGGTGTAACGGGCGACTTGCGCAAGGGAGAGATCGCGCCTCCCCATGTTCATCGAGGAGGCCGCCTTGAGGAACGCCCGATCCCCCTCCTTCGCGTACTGCTCACGAGTGAGCGCGAAGGCGCGCTCGGGCGAGAACTCGATGAGAGTCGCGAATGTGCCGCGGTCGACGCGCCCGGAAGAGAGATTCTCCCGCGCGATTCCCTCCAGAAGGTCCGTCGTGTCCTTCATCCCGTGGCGCCGGATCCACTCCGTGGCGTAGCCCATCACGTAGGCGTGCTCTTCGCTCTTCGCCTGCTCGTTGCGAAGCAGATCCGGGATCATTGCCGAGATGCCCTTCACCATGATCTCGTCCGTCGTGCGGGAGTAGAGCAGCAGGAGGTCCCGGTAGTCCCGAACGTCCTCCGTTCCCCGCAGGGCCGTGACGAGTCCCTGCTGCGCCTCGGGCGTGCCGATCTGGCGCAGGACATCGATGAGGACCGTCCGCAGCCGAGGGTAGCCCTGCACCTTGCCCCCGCCGATCGAGAAACCGCCGCCGTAATCCTGGTCGCGTCCGGACTTGAGGATCGCGACGATGTCGGGCACGGCGTCGTTTCCGAGTGCCGAGAGCTCCTTGAACAGGTCCTCGATCGCGAGCTGCCGCTCGCCTTGGGTGATCGCGAGGAGATCCTGGAGCGCCGCTTCCCTGGTCCGCGCCGGCGGCGCGCTGCCTGCCGCCGCAAGCCTCTGCTCGATCCCGCGGACCTTGTCCTGCAGCTGCGCGATCGCCTCCGCGTTCGGCTCCGCGCCGACCGGAAGCCACTCGCCGGGACTCGCCACGGCGTGCGACTCGACCGTCTGTTGCGATGATCGCACCCGGTCGTTGCTCGGGGTGAGAAGCGCCGTCGTGAGCGCGCTCGCCGCGACCGAGAGGACGACGGAGAGCAGGACGACCTTGGAAGAAGTCATGGTCGTACCTCCTCGGCGAGGCTATCACGGAGCGCGCGCGGTTCCTGCAGCGGGAGTGTTGCAACGGCCCACGGGCTCCGGTCCCCGAGGCCCCGTCGCTTCTTGCCGCCCGAGGTCGTCCGGCGCCGAGATCCGCTGCGTCGGAAGTGCGGACCCCCGTGCCGCACTCGACGAGCGCAAGTCGTGCGCCGGCAAGGAGTTGCATCGGGACGATGGCTTATGGGATACCACCTACCCGAGGCCCAGGGTGCGGCGGTAGAAGTGCGGGA
>DASUGR010000097.1:0-7404 GCA_036273915.1 Planctomycetota bacterium
GCGCGCCGTGTTCGGCACGTAGTCGAGGTCGCACTGCGGGTCGGGCGTCTCGAGGTTGATCGTCGGCGGCACGATGCCGTCGCGGATCGCGAGGACGCTCACGACCGCCTCGAGCGCGCCCGCGGCGCCGATCAGGTGGCCGATCATCGACTTGATCGAAGACATCGGCACCCTCCGCGCGCACGCCCCGAAGACCTTCTTCACCGCGACGGTCTCGGCGAGGTCGTTGAGGACGGTCGAGGTGCCGTGCGCGGAGATGTAGTCGACGTCGCTCGGCGAGAGGCGCGCGTCCTTGAGCGCCTCGCGCATGCACAACACGGCGCCCCTGCCCTCCGGCTCCGGCTGCGTCACGGCGAAGGCGTCGAACGAGCTGCCGTACCCGACGCACTCCGCGAAGATCGTCGCGCCGCGCTTCCTCGCGTGCTCCTCGGACTCGAGCACGAGGACGCCGGCGCCCTCGCCGAGCACGAAGCCGTCGCGCCCGCGGTCGAACGGGCGGCTGACGCGCGTCGGCTCGCGGTCCGAGGTGGAGAGCGCGCCGAGGAGCGAGTAGGCGACGACCGAGAGGGGATCGATGCGCGAGTCCGATCCCCCGGCGAGCATCACGTCCGCGTCGCCGCGCTCGATGATGCGCATCGCCTCGCCGATCGCCTGCGTGGACGCGCTGCACGCGGTGACGATCGTGTTGTTCGGTCCCTGCGCCTGGTGGAAGATCGACACGTGCGCCGCCACCATGTTCGGGAGGTGCTTCAGGAGCCACAGGGGGAACAGCACCTTCTGGCCCGAGGTGCCGAACCGCTTCAGGTCGAAGCGACCCTTCTCGTCGAGGCTCGCGAGGATCGCCTGCCCCACCTCCTCGACGTCGGTCGGCACGAGTCCCGAGCCCATGACGACCCCGAAGCGCGGGGGTTCCGGGGGCGCCTCGAGGAGCCCAGAGTGCTCCATCGCCATCCGGGACGCGGCGACGCCGAGCCGGATGTTTCGGCCCATCACCTTGAGAGCCTTGCGGTTCGGGACGAACTTCGCGGGGTCGAAATCCTTCACCTCGCCCGCGATCTGCACCTGGAACCCGGTCGGGTCGAAGCCCTCGATCCGCCCGATGCCGGACTTCCCGTCGCAGGTGGCCTTCCAGAAGGACTCGGCGGTGCTGCCGTTGGGCGCAAGCGCGCCGAAGCCGGTGACGACGATTCGCCTTCTCATTGCCCGTCCCACGGGATGCCGAGCGACTGCCAGAGGAGACGGCGCTGCTCGCGCGCGGCGGGGCTCTCCTTCGGGGTCAGGGCCTCGGGCAGGTAGATGATCATGAACTCCGCTTCCCCGACGACTCGGCCGTCGACGGTCGCGACGCCGCGGCACATCGTCCCCTCGGGGCGCGACAGGATCGCATGGACCTCGCAGAGGATCTGGTCGCCCGGCCTCGCGCTCGAGGGGAACCGCGCGCGCTCGACCTTCCCGAGCATCGTGCGGGTCCCCGGCGCGGCGACGAGACGCGCGACCGTGCCGCCCGTCTGCAGGATCGTCTCGAGGACGAGCGTCGCGGGGTACTCGTCGTCACGGCCGAGGAACCCCTCCCCCGTCGTCACGCACTTCACGGACTTCGCGCGGCGGCCCGCCTCCAGCTCCAGGAACCGGTCGACGAGCACGTACCGCATGCCCGGCCGTCAGGAGGCGGCGAGCTTCGTCTTCACGTAGTTGACGAGCAGGCCGACGGTGAACAGATCGGGCACGCGCGTGACCCGCGGGTCCTTCTTGAACTCCCCGAGATCGGCGTACGGGAGCTTCTCCTCGAGGAACCTGAGGCCCTTCTCGGTGACGACGCCGTTCCGCACGAGCTCCTCGTCCTGGAAGATCTTCTGCGGGAACAGCTCGTCCTTGTCGATCGAGATCCCGAAGGCCTTCTCGAGCTGGAACGTGATGTCCAGGTAGTCGATCGACTCCGCCTCGAGGTCGCTCTGCAGCCGCTTCTCGACCTGCACCTCGTCCTCGTCGCGGCCGAGTGCCGTCGCCACGCACTTGCAGACCTTCGAGACGATCTCCTTCTCGTCCATGAGGTGCTCCCGCGAGAGACGTTACGCGGGCGTCCCGCCCGCGTCAACTTCGCCGGACGTGCGGGGCCGAACCGCGAAACGGAGCCTGCCGACGCCCTCATCGCCCGTGTAGGCGCGGCCCCGGAACCAGATCGCGCCGCCTTCCCCGTCCTTGTCCCGCTCGACCTCGAGACGGACCACCTCCCCCGGCACGACGAAGCGGTTGAACCTCATCTGGGCGACCTCGACGAGCGCCCAGAGGTCGTGGCCGCCCGGCGCCGCCGCGAGGCACTGCCGCGCCGCCTGGACGAACCCCTCGAGGATCATCGCGCCCGGAAGCACGGGCATGCCCGGGAAGTGGTCCCGGAAGTACTCCTCGTTGAACGCGAGGGCCTTGAGCGCGACGATCCGCTCGCCCGCCTCGCACTCGAGGACGCGGTCGATGAACGCGAACGCCATGTCTGTTGCGCCTGATCCTTCGCGATGCCCCGGGCTACGGCCCGGAAGCCCATCGAGGCGCCGCGGCGGGCCGCCTCCCGGGGCGTCCGGCTAGTGGACGTTCTTGACGCAGCGGAACCCGATCGCCTCGCACTTGTCCTTCGGATGCGCCTCAAGGCGGTAGTACACGTGGAGGTATTCCACCGGGTCGTTGTAGCAGCCGCCCCGCACCACCTGGAACTCGCTGTCCTTCTTGTAGCGGCTCGACGTCCACTCCCAGACGTTGCCGCACATGTCCTGCGCCCCGAAGGGCGAGACGTTGCGCGGCCAGCTGCCGACGGACCTGGGGGAGCCGGTCTCGGGATCCTGGCCGAACGCGGCGTCGGAGGTCCCGGGCGGGTCGTTGCCCCACGGATAGACGCGCCCGTCCGTGCCCCGCGCCGCCTTCTCCCACTGCTGTTCGGTCGGCAGCTCCTTGCCCGCCCACCGCGCGAACTGCGCCGCGTCCGCGTAGGAGACGCCCGTGACGGGCTGCTCCGGCTCGTTGAGCCTCGGATCGGCCGCGTACCGCGGCGGCCGGTAGCCGGTCTCGCGCACGAACCGCTCGTACTCCGTGTTCGTGACCGGGCTCCGGTCGATGTAGAACATGTCGAGGAAGACTTCCTTCCCGTCGGGCCCGTAGAGGAAGCTGCCCGCCGGCACGAGCACCATGCCCGCGACGACCGGGAGGTCGGCGATGATCGCTTCCCTCGCCTCGCGCCGGGCGTCCTTGTCCTGCGTGGCCGCAGGTGCCTCCGCCGCCTCGCCCTCGGCGACCGCGACCGCGGCAACCGGAGCGGGGGCGGGTTCGACGGCGGCGACCGGGGCGGGAGCCTGCGGCGGCGCTGCCGGCGGAGCGGCGGGCGCCGGCGGCTCCTCGGCCTCGGGCGCCTCCGGCGGCGCCGGGGGAGCCTGATCCTCCTGGTAGCGGCGGATGTCGTCGAGGCGGTCCTCGACCGCGGGCCAGTCGGTCTCCTGGGAGACGCGCCGGTAGAACTCGAGGATCTTCCTCGCCCGCTCGAAGAGCTCGGCCTGCTGCTCGGGATGCTCGAACGCCCGCTCGAACAGCAGGATCCCGAGGTACAGCTGGTCCGGACTGTTCCGGTTACCGATCTCCGAGTAGTACGCGTCCAGCACGCGGATGGCGGTCTCCTCGTCGATGGAATGGTCGTAGTGGTCCGACCCATCGATGTGCCGGGCCCAAACGTATTCCTGGATCCGCTTGATTTCGTCCTTCACGCGGCTCTGAGGGGGGAGCGTTGCCGCTCCGCTTGTCATCTCCCGTTGGTCCATATGCGAATGACGCGGAAAACACCCCGCGCCGGAAACCCCCTATTATAAGCCGGATGCCAAAAACAGGCCAGCGCCGCTCCCTCAAACCCGGCGCAATCCCCCCGCCGCCCCCGGACTCCCCAGCCTTCCGGCGCCCCGCCGCCCTTTGCGAACCCTGCAAGCCGGGCCTAGAATCCGTGGTTTCCCCGTGAAGAAAGTAGGGGCACCTTGGACCAGCTTCTCTCCAAACAGAATCTGGAGTGGCGGGAGCGCGCCCGCGCGGTCGCGCGCGAGGCCGTGCTCCCGCGCGCGTGGAAGTACGACCGACTCCAGGAGTACCCCTGGGAGATCAAGGAAGCCTTGGCCTCCGCCGGCCTCATGAAGGTGTGGATCCCGGAGGAATACGGGGGGGCCGGGGGGGGTGTCCTCGACCTCTGCGTCGTCGTCGAGGAGCTCTCGCGCTGCTGCGGGGGCACGGGCGTCCTCTTCGCGGTCAACGCGCTCGGGTCGTTCCCGATCCTCCTCGCCGGGACCGAGGAGCAGAAGCGCAAGTACCTGCCCGGGATCGCGCGCGGCGAGAAGCTGATCGCGTTCGGCCTCTCCGAGAAGGGCGCGGGATCGGACGCGGGCGGGCTCTCCTGCCGCGCCGAACCCGACGGCGACCACTACGTCCTCAACGGGTCGAAGAAGTGGAACACGAACGGCCCCGCGGCCGATCTCAACACTGTCTTCGCCGTCACCGACCCGACGAGCAAGAGTCGCCGCGTCTCCGCGTTCCTGCTCGAGAAGGAAACGCCCGGCTACCGCGTCGGCTACGTCGAGGACAAGATGGGCATCCGCTGCGTGCCCGTCGGCGAGCTCGACCTCGAGAACTGCCGCGTCCACCAGTCCCAGCTCCTCGGCGGCAAGCCCGGGCTCGGATTCAAGCACGCGATGATGACGCTCGACCGCGCACGGCCCGGCGTCGCCGCCCAGGCCGTCGGTCTCGCGCAGGGCGCGCTCGATTTCGCGATGGTCTACGCGCAGCAGCGCCAGCAGTTCGGGCAGCCCATCTCCGCGTTCCAAATGGTGCAGCAGATGCTCGCCGACATGGCCACGCGGGTCGAGGCCGCGCGCGCGCTGGTCTACGCGGCCGCCAAGGCGGTCGACACGGGCGCCGAGTCGCTCACGAAGTACTCCGCGATGTGCAAGTTCTTCGCGACCGACGTCGCCATGGAGGTAACGACCGCCGCGGTCCAGATTTTCGGCGGCTACGGCTACATGCGCGACTATCCTGTCGAGAAATACATGCGCGACGCGAAAATCACGCAGATCTACGAGGGCACGAACCAGATCCAGCGCCTCGTGGTCGCCCGCAACCTTATCAAGGAGGCGGCCCATCTCGGCCACCTCGAGCGCTACATCCCCGTCCCGGAGGACCTCCGATGAACCTCGCGCGCGTCGCCATGGCCGCGCTGCTCCCGCTCGCGGCCGCCTGCAAGTCAACGCCTCCGCCGCCGACCCCGCTCTCGACGACGATCTTCGAGGACGTCATCGCGCCCCGCGGCGCGACCTACCTGCAGGCGGGCGGCAAGTCGTTCTCCTACCGCCGCCCGACCTTCCGGTGCGGGCGGTTCGCGTTCGACTGGACCGGCGCCGAGACCGACGCCGTCCGCTTCTACAAGGACCGCATGGTGGCGCCGCCGTACAGCTGGACGTTCGCCGGGGACGAGGGCGCGCAGTCGGGCTCCACGCGCCTGTTCTTCGTGAAGGGCGACGACCGCTGCAGCGTCGACATCGATCGTGTTCCGAAGCCCGGCATCGACATGGAGAACAACCTCTCCATCGTTGTCAGAATCAACTATCGCAAGTAGGCCATCGCACATGAGCAACCCGTTGCATCAGAAGGATCCGAAGGCGCACGAGCGCCCCCCCATCCCCCTCCCCGACCCCGACGAGGTGCGCCACACCTTCGACGTCGCGATGGCGAAGGTCCGCGAACGCCAAGGGTTCTACGTGGCGATGGCGGCGATCGTCCTCCTCGCGACGATCGGCGTGATCTTCGTCCTCAACCTCGGCCCCTCCGCGCCGCCCAACGAATTCGCGTCGGTGTGGAGGCGCGCGGACGCCGTCAAGCGAAAGCTCGCTGCGGACGAGTCCGCCCGAAGCGAGCTCGCGGCGCTCGAGGCCTACCTGCCCCAGGTCCGGGGGACGAAGGCGGAGGGCGAGGCGCTGTGGCTCCTCGGCATCTGCTACTACCGCGAAGCCTGGACCTCGGACAAGGCGACCGCCGCGGAGCGGAAGCCCGCGATCGAGAAGGCGATCGGCTTCCTCACCGAGCTCGAGCAGCCGAAGTTCGACGAGCTCCTGATCACGAAGCAGAACTGGTTCACGTCGAGCGCCGTGGCGCCCACGGCGGCGCTGCTCAAGCAGGCCCGCGCCGACCTCGACTGGGTGGACGCGAACGCGTACACGGAGCCGCTCCCGAACCCGGATGTCGTCGCGGTGCTCCGCACCAGCGAGGGCGATGTCCACATCCAGTTCTTCCCCGATCTGTGCCCCGAGCACGTGAAGAACTTCATAACGCTAGCGCGCAAAGGCACTTACAACGAGACGCTCTTCCATTTCGCCCGCAAGGGGGACGCCGCCAAACCCTTGGGCGTCATGGGCGGCGACCCCTACACGTTCTTCTACAACGACCCCAACAACAAGGCGCAGATCCTCCGCTGGGGCAACGGAGGCGTCGGCTACGAGGTCCCGCCGGAGGGCGGTCGCTACCGCATCGCGCACCGCGCGGGCATCGTCACCTCGCAGATGAGCAACAACGCCGACTGGGACAACGGCTCGCAGTTCATGCTGATGACCGGTACCGACATCGACCTCGACAAGCAACACACGCCCTTCGCGAAGGTGGTCGAGGGCCAGGGGATCGTCGACCGCATCGCGGGGAAGACGACCGCGGGAGAGCATGCCCCCTACAAGGACGACGCGGACTTCTCGACGATCGCGACGCGCGACCTCATCGTCGCCCCCGCAACCCTGCACAAGGTCATCGTTTACGAGAAGGGGAAGGCGATGGACCACGACTTCCCGCTCCTTGAGGGCGAACGGAGCCTCGCGTCGCTCTCGTCCACGCCGGTCCAGCCGCTCGAGGGCGACGCCGCCTACTGCGGTCGCCTCCTGCGATCCCCCGATGGCGCCGGCGAGATCCGCCTCGGACTCGACGTCCCGTTCCCCGACGGCACCGAAATCGAGAAGGCAGATCCCAAGGGCGAGCGCATCCAGCGCGACGCCAACACGGGGCCGCAGGACAAGGCGCCGTCGAACCCGGAGAAGCCGGCGGAAGAGCCTGCCGACGAGCCGGCGGACGGGTCGCCGGGCAACTAGGCTCTGTCTGAAAAGTCGCCTGGATTCGACCGGCTGCGGCTGCGCCGGCCTGCGTCGCGCCTCCTCGCAGTACTTCTCCGTCAGTACAGCTTCGTCGGCGCTCCTTGTCCGGCTTGTCCGTCCTGACGGCGACTTCTCAGACAGAGCCTAGCGCGCAGCGCTTCCTGGGCCCCGAACCCCCACCACATCGACCGCGCGGCGGGCCCGCCACCCGCGGGCGCCGCCCGGCGATCCCGCCTACACGTCGGGACGGGAGAAGCCG
>DASUGR010000098.1:0-5372 GCA_036273915.1 Planctomycetota bacterium
GCCGCTGGCCCGGCGGCGACCCGCGTTCGGCTCCAACCTATCGCGCCCAGCCGTGGCGCGCTCCGGCAGCTTCCCACGGGTTGTCCACGGGTTGTCCACCCCAAATCGCCGGAGGGCGGATACCAAATCCGCCCTGCCGTCGGCCCCACGCTCGATGGGCTTCTAATTAGCTCACGCCGAGGAACTGCACGTCGTCTGCCGCGGCGCGGACTTCACTCGCAGCGCCGGGCATCCTGTAGTGGATCTGCTGGTAGACCGGCTCGCCGGTCTCCACGTTCACCACGTTCGTGTTCGCGAACCATCCGCACGTCATCTTGGTGCACTGGACCGTGACGGCGTATGTGGCGCCGGGGTTAAAGCAGCCCGCATCGGCGCCGTTGACCGTCAACCTCCCGTCGGCGCCGAAGCCAACGCGAAAATCGACATGCTCGTTGCCGTAGTCCACGCCGCACAGGTCGGCCCCGCTGAAGCCGGGGACCAGAACGCAAGAGACCGAGTAGGCGTCGCCCTCGGGAATCGCCTCGCACCAGACTTCCGCTGCGATCGATGCGCCCGTCAGCGCCGCCACGACCACGAGGGCGAGGCCCCACCGTTTCCCGACCGAACTCCCGCTTGTACGCATGATTCCCCGTTTCCTTTCCGGTTGCTTCGTTTCCGACCGGAGAGAATCACTGCCCTTGCGGAGGGCAATTTGCCTGCGAGAGGCCGGGGCTCAGTTTGGGACAGGCGGCATAAGTGCCGTACCGACAACTACATGTGGCGTCGCATGTCGGTGGTCATTTCGGCCCAATTGGCACCATTTGGCGCCATTGGTCTACCCGTCGATCACCTTGCGGGCGATCTCCTGCAGGGTGGGACCGGGCAGGTAGACGGCGGAGCGGGTCTTCCCGCGGCGCTCAAGAAGCGCGGGGACGACTAGGAGCTCAAGGTCGCGCGCCGTCGTGGACTTCGAGACGCGGAACAGCTCGCGGTACTCCCCGAAGAGCAGCTTCCCCCTCGCCAGCACGCGGTTGATCGCGGTTTGCTGCCGGTGATTGAGGTCGAACCCCCGATTCCCGACCTCGGCGAGGATGCGGTCCACCTGGCCGGGGTCGTAGCCGGGCAGCAGCGTCGGGCCGCGGGAGTCGAGCTTGATGTCCTCGGGCCCGATCTTCTTGCCCTCGGCGCTCACCACCGCACGGAGGATGACATTTCGCAGCTCGCGCACGTTCCCGGGCCACGGGAACGACTCCAGCTTCGCGATCGCGTCGTTCGTCAGCTTGATCTCCGCCCGGCCCTCGCGCCGCGCCGCCTCCTCGACGAACGAGTACGAGAGGGGCTCGATGTCCTCCAGCCGCTCGCGGAGGGGCGGAACGCGGAGGAGCAGGCCCGCGAGCCGGTAGTAGAGGTCCTCCCGGAAGCGACCGGTCGCGATCATCTGCTCGAGGTCCGCGTTCGTGGCCGCGATCACTCGTACGTCGACGGTCCGGACCGCGGACTCGCCGATCCGCTTCACTTCCCCGAGCTCGAGCGCCCGCAGCAGCTTCACCTGCATGGCGAGCGGCATGTTCCCGATCTCGTCGAGGAAAAGCGTCCCGCCGTCCGCCTCCTCGAAGAGACCCGCGCGGTCGCGATCCGCGCCCGTGAAGGACCCGCGCACGTGCCCGAAGAGCTCGGACTCGTAGAGCCCCTCGGCGACCGCGGCGCAGTCGAGCGCCACGAAGGGCATCGCCTGGCGCGCGCTGGCGTAGTGGATTGCCCGCGCGATCAGCTCCTTGCCGGTGCCGTTCTCGCCCCAGACGATGAGCGACAGTTCCGTCGGGGCGACGCGCTTCGCCTCCCGAACGACCCCTTGCATCACGACGCTTCGAGTGGTGATCTTCTCGAAGCTCCAGCCGCGCGCCTGCCTGTGCTGGCGCAGCTCCCGCTTCGCGTAGGTGAGCTCCTTGCCCCTCTTCTGGAGCTCGGACTTCTGGCGTTTGTAGAGCTCCTCAAGCTCCTTCCGCTGGCCCTCCAGCTCCCGTACGAGCTCGGACTTGTCGATCGCGGCCACAGCCTGGTCCGCGAAGAGCTCGAGGAGGCGTTCGTCCTGCTCGCTGAAGCTGCCGGTCCGGAAGCGGTTGTCGAGGTAGAGCGCCCCGACGGTCTTCCCGCCGGACCGGAAGGGGACCGCGACGATCGACTTCAGGTGAAGCTGGCGCACGGAGACGTACTCTTCGAACCGGCCGTCCGTCTCGGCGTTCTCGCTCCGGACGATCCGGCCCGAGCGCACGACCTCCTTCATGATCTGGGACGAGATCTTGCGCTCGGGCTCCGAGATGGCCTCCCGGTCGAGGTTGCGCGCCAGGTGCACGGTCTCGCGACCCTCGTCGAGCAGGATCACGAAACCGCGCTCGGCGCCCGTCAGCTCGATCGCGCGGTCGAGGATGAGGCCGAGCAGACGGTCGCGGTCGAACTCGCGGTTCATCTCGCGGGTCACGTGGAGGACTTTGACGAGACGGTCCGCCTCCGGGGCCGCCAAGGGGTCGGTCGCAGGGCGGGGGAGCTCGGCGAGGTGGAGGTCGATCTTGCGCAGCATGGTTTCGTTCCCGTAGATGGCCCAGATGTCTCGCGCGGCCTCGAGGAGCGCGGCGGCCGCAGGCCCTGTGGGCTGGCGCAGGTACCGTTGGAGCTCCCCCTCCTCGAGCAGCGAGGCCGCCGTTGCGTACACTTGCGCGCGAAGGGGGGCGTCCGTGCATCGGTTGGCGACCGCGATCGATTGCTCCAGGAGCCGTCCGCCCAACCCGGCCTCGCCCCGACTGAGCGCGGCCCCCGCACGAACGAGCAGCGCGCGCGCGCGGAGCGGCGTCCGCAGCGCGAGGAACTCCGCGGGGCGAGAGCCGAGGCGCCGCTCCGCCAGCCTCCATGCGCCTCGTGCGGCCGCACACTCCGCCATCCCGAGCCTCGCGTCCTGGATGTGCCTGCGGTCACGCGCCGCCGCGATGCGCCGGAGCGCGCCGCGCCAAACCGCCTCGGCCTCGTCGGCATCGCCCTGCGCCGCGACAATCTCCGCCCTCTGCACCGCCACCCGCGCAAATAGCCCCGAGTGCGCCACGACCGACTCAAGCAGCTCGTCGCATGCGCGCAGCCCCTCTGCGGTCTGGCCCCGTAGGTGCAACGACAGGGCCTTGGCCGCGAGGGCCATCGCCGCCGCGGTGCCGTGCGACACGCGAACCGGCAACTCCTCGATCCGGGCGAGCTGCTGCTCCGCCTCACGTGGACGACCCGCCCGCAACAGCGAAAGCGCCTCTTCGGCCATCGCCCAAGAGACGTCAGCATGCGCCAGTCTTGAGAATTCCCTACGAACACTGCCGCAGCGATCCGCCGCGCGATCAGGCCGGCCGCAACGGACAAAGCAGCCACCAAGATCGAGATCCGCCGCCGCCACACCCCAGTCCCATCCCTCCCTCGCCGCTAGAGCTCGAGCTAATCGAAGGCCACGAAGCGGCGCGACGATTGCTCCCCCTGCACTTTGGAGCAATGCCCGGCTGTGCATGGCGGCTGCCCGGTCGCGACCGGAGACGGCTCCCGGTGGCGCCAGCGCGAGCTGCGCCACGAGCGCCTCCGCCGCGCGGCGGCGGCGCATGCTCCGCAGGATCGCAGCGCGCACGCGCGCGATGCGGCCGCCGAGGCCGAGCAGCGTGCCGGCGAAGGCCTCCGCGCGGTGCGACTCGGCGAGCGCCTCCTGGTAGCGGCCCAGCGACTCGAAAACCGCCGCCTTGGCATTCGCCACGCGCGTCGCGACATCGCCCGCCGCGCCAGACTCGAGGTCTTCGAGCAGCGCCAGCGCCTGGTCCGCATGGCCCGCGCTGCGCAGCGCCGCGGCCGTCATGAAGCTCACGTCGGCGTCGGCATGCCGCGCGAGCAGCTGCTTGCCCGCCTGTCCCGCCTCCTCCCAGCGCCCCGCCGCGTGGAGCACGTCGAGCAGCAGGCGCCCCAACTCGAGATCCGCGTCCGCGACCACGAGCGCCCCGAGCAGCCGTCGCGCCTCCTCGTGCCGCCGGGCATCGCGAAGTTGCCGCGCGGCCGGCAGTCCGACCTCGCGCGCCCTCGCGAGATCGCCCGCCTCGGCGTAGAGCAGCGCTGCCGCCGCCGGCGCCTCCCGCGCCAAGGCTGTCGCCGTCTCGACCATGGCCTTCTTGCGCGCGGCGCCCTTCAGCGTGTCCGCGCCGCGACGCGTGAGCTCCGAAGGGAACCGCACGCGGCCGCGGTCGACCGCGAGCAGCCGCTCCCCGATGAGCGTCGACAGGTCCGCGCCGCAGAGTGCCAGCGCAGCGCCCACGTGCAGCGGCTCCGCGACCAGCGCGAAGCGCGCCATGCTCCTCGCCGCCGCCGCCGGCAGCCGGGCGACGCGGCGCGCCACGGCCTCCGCGACGCCGTGCGGCAGATCGAGTCCCTTCAGCCGCTCCTCGACAAGGCGCGGCTCGTCCCCGGCGAGGTCGAGCACGCCTTCGTCCACGAGGACCTGCATCAGCTCCGCGAGCAGCCGCGGGTTCCCCCCCGTCGCACGGTGGAGCGCCTGGACGAGGTCGCCCGAGATGCGCGGCTGGCCGAGGAGCGCGCCGAGCACGGCGCGCACCTCGTTGCGGCCGAGGGGAGCGAGATCCCGCAGGTCATGCGGCACCGCGCGCCCGGCCGTGCGCAGGATCTCCGTCCCCGGTCCCTCGCCGTCGACCCTCCCGCCGAGCACCAGCATCGTCTGCGCGCGACCCGTCCTCCGCTCGAGCGCCGCGATCCAGTCGCGCAGCGCCGCGGACTCCTCCTCCCCCATCAGGTGGAGGTCGTCGAGGATGAGGACCGGGAGCTCCCCCACCGGCAGCGCGTGCAGCGCGGCATCGATCCGGAACACGTGCTCGCGCGGCGTCGCGCCGACGTCGCCCGCGTCCCGCACCGACGGGTGCCCGAGAAGGTCCGACGCGAGGTCGCGGAGCGACGCGCCGGTCGCCACGAGGCATCCCGAGACCGCGGCATGGTTGCGGAGCGTCGCGAGGAGCCGCGTCACGCCGATCCCCGCGGGCCCGGCGACGACCGCGAGCGGCTCGAGCAGCGTCCCCTCGCGCAGCGCCTCGAGCCGCTGCAGCAGCGCGTCCAGCGCCGCGTCGCGCCCGACGAGCGGCGCCTCCGGCAGCCGCTGCCGCGCGACCGCGGCGACCGGCGCCTCGACCGCGGCACGCCCGAAGATCTCTCCCAGGTCGCGGAGCGCGTGCGATGCCGACGGATACCGCTCGGCCGGCGACGCGGCGACGAGGCGCGCCACGAGCTCCTCGAACCGCCGGGGCACCGCGCCGCGCGCGTTTCGACGCAGCACGCGCCGCACGCGGTCGGGCGCCAGCGTGGACGCCGGCGAGCGGAGA
>DASUGR010000099.1:0-56705 GCA_036273915.1 Planctomycetota bacterium
GCCCTCGTCGCCGCCCGCGACGAGGTCGTGGCGCTTCTCTCCCGCTAGGGAACGCGTTGTGCCGCCCCCCAGCCCCCCCCAGATCCTGCCCGGGAGCCGAAACGGGCCGCGGGCCGCGCGCGGGGTTTGACAGCCGCCACTTGCGCGGATAACGTGCGGGGCTTCCCCGCCATGTCAGTCCCCAAGAGGAAGAAATCCAAGGCTCGGACGCGCTCCCGGAGGGCCCACCAGGCGCTCGTGATGCCGCAGCTCCGACCCTGCCCTCGCTGCGGCTACCGGCGCCTCCCGCACCGGATCTGCACGCAGTGCGGCTACTACAACGAGAAGGTCCAGCTCGAGACCGAGGAGTGACGAGAGCCTTGGGAGCGGCAGCGCCTTCCCTCGAGCGCTCAACGAGGATCGCCCTCCTGTGCCCCGGCCAAGGCGCGCAGGCGGTGGGCATGGGCATGCCGTGGGTCTCGCGCTCGGCGCGCGCCAAGGGCGTGTTCACGCTCGCGTCGGAGATCCTCGGCTTCGACCTCTTGAAGCTCTGCGCCGAGGGGCCCGCGGAGAAGCTGACGCGCACCGACGTCTGCCAGCCCGCGATCCTCGCCACGTCCGCCGCGTGCCTCGCGGCGCTCGAGGAGGAGAAGCGGCTCGACCCCGCGCAGGTGCACGTGGCGCTCGGTCTCTCGCTCGGCGAGTACACCGCGCTTCTCGCCGCGGGCGTGCTCGGCCTCGCGGACGCGCTGCGGCTCGTGCGGCTGCGCGGCGTCGCGATGCAGGAGGCGAGCGACCGGGCCCCGTCGGGCATGACGAGCGTCATCGGCATCACGCCCGCCGAGGCGGCCGAGGTGTGCGCCGCGGCCACCGCGGGCGGCGGCGTCTGCGTCGTCGCAAACCTCAACTCGCCGGGCCAGGTCGTCCTCTCGGGCGATCTCGACTCGCTCGCACGCGCCGAGGCGATCGCCGCGGAGCGCGGCTTCCGGCGCTCGGTGCGGCTCGACGTCGCGGGCGCGTTCCACTCGCCGCTCATGGAGCCGGCCCGGAGAAGGCTCGAGGAGGCGATCGCCACGACCGAGTTCTCTCCCGCGCGGTTCCCGGTCATCGGCAACGTCGACGGCGTGCCCGCGACCGACCCCAAGATCCTGCGGAAGAACCTCGTGCGCCAGCTCACGTCGCCGGTGCTCTTCGAGGCCTCGCTCCGCCGCGCGATCGCGGACGGCGCCTCGAAGTTCGTGGAGCTCTCGCCGGGCCGCGTGCTCTGCGGCCTCGTGAAGAAGATCGACCGGACGCTCCCGCGCGAGGCGTCCGACGGAGGCGAGTCATGAGCGAGCTCTCCGGCAAGGTGGCGCTCGTCACCGGCGGGTCGCGCGGCATCGGCCGCGCCATCGCGAAGTCGCTCCTCGCGGGCGGGGCCAAGGTGGCGCTGACCGCGACGACGCTGGAGCGCGCCGCGGAAGCCGCCCGGGCCTTCGAGGCGGAGGGGGTCCGGGGGTACGCGGGGGCGCCCAAGGAGGTCGCGGAGGCGGTCGTCCGGGACTTCGGCCGCTGCGACATCGCCGTCCTGAACGCCGGGGTCACGCGGGACCAGCTCGCCTTGGGCATGCCCGAGGAGGACTGGGACCTCGTGCTCGACACGAACCTGAAGGCCGCCTTCCAGATGGTCCAGGCCCTCTACCGCAGCTTCATGAAGCAGCGGGGGGGCCGTATCATCGCGATCTCGTCCGTGGTGGGGCTCACCGGCAACGCCGGCCAGACCAACTACGCGGCGAGCAAGGGGGGCCTCATCTCGCTGATGCGCTCGTTCGCGAAGGAGCTCGGCTCGAGGAACGTCACGGCCAACGTCGTGGCGCCCGGCTTCATCGCGACCGACATGACCAAGAACCTCGGGGACGAAGTGGCCCAGCTGGCCGCCAAGGCGACGCCGCTGAAGCGGATCGGCACCCCGGAGGATGTGGCGGGCGTCGTGCGCTTCCTCGCGTCCGACGCCGCCTCGTACGTCACGGGCCAGGTGATCGCGGTCGACGGGGGGATGACCCTCGGCGGAGGCTGGTAGGAAGGAAGGGGCCGGGATATCCTGTCGCGGCGTTCCGCGGCTCCATCAACGGGAGATAGGCATGGCGGAGGAACTGAAGAACATCGACGAGCGCGTCAAGGAGATCGTCTGCGAGCAGATGGGCGCGGCCCGTGACAAGATCACGGACGACACCTCGTTCATCCAGGATCTCGGAGCGGACTCCCTCGACACCGTCGAGCTCGTGATGGAGTTCGAGGACGAGTTCGATCTCAACATCCCGGACGAGGATGCGGAGAAGATCCAGACCGTCGGCGACGCCATCAAGTACATCAAGTCCCACGTCAAGTAGGACCGCCCGATGTCTCGGCGCCGCGTCGTCGTCACCGGCCTGGGCGCCATCTGCGGTCTGGGCAACGACGCCCCCGCCGTCTGGGCGGGGGCGAAGGCCGGTCGTTCGAGCGCCCGGGCGTTGACCCGCATCGACCCGACGGACCTCGGCAGCAGGATCGCCTGCGAGGTCCGCGACTTCGATGCCGACGCGATCCTCGGGCACGGGGCGAGAAAGCTCGACCCCTTCTGCCAGTACGGCGTCGTCGCCGCGGACGAGGCGCTGAAGGACAGCGGGCTCGACCCCGCGCGGGAGGACCTCGAACGCTGCGCGGTGATCACCGGCTCCGGCATCGGCGGGCTCACGGAGCTCGAGGCGCAGCACTCGGTGCTCATGGAGCGCGGCGCGCGCCGCGTCTCCCCGTTCTTCATCCCGAGGCTCATGATCAACGCGCTCTCGGGCAACATCTCGATCCGGAACGGGTTCCGCGGGCCCAACTACATCACCGCGTCGGCGTGCGCCTCGTCGTCCCACGCGATCGGCCTCGCGTTCCGGTCGCTGCGCGACGGCGAGTGCGACGTGTGCATGACCGGCGGCGCCGAGGCGACGATCACGCGCCTCGCGATGGCCGGCTTCTCGAACATGAAGGCCATGTCGGTCCGGAACGACGACCCCGAGCGCGCGTCGCGCCCCTTCGACCGCGACCGCGACGGGTTCGTGATGGGCGAGGGCGCGGGGATGCTCGTCCTCGAGGAGCTCGGGCGCGCGAAGAAGCGCGGGGCGAGGATCTACGCCGAGGTGAAGGGGTTCGGCATGACCGCCGACGCCCACCACATCACGGCGCCGACGCCCGAGGGGAAGGGGCCGGCTGACGCGATGCGGCTCGCGCTCCGCGACGGCGGCGTCGACCCGGAGCGCGTCAACTACGTCAACGCGCACGGCACGTCCACGCCGCTCAACGATGCGGCCGAGTCCCGCGCGATCCGGACGGTGTTCGGCGGCCACGCCGACCGCCTTTGCGTGTCGTCCGCGAAATCGATGGCGGGGCATCTCCTGGGGGCTTCGGGGGGCCTGGAGCTCGTGCTCACCGCCCTCATGGCCCACGAGGGCGTCGTGCACCCGACGATCAACTACGAGAACCCGGACCCGGAGTGCGACCTCGACTACGTCCCCAACGAGGCGCGTCCGCTGCGGATCGACCACGCCCTCAGCAACTCGCTCGGTTTCGGAGGCCACAACGTCTCCATCCTCGTCGCCCGGTTCGACGGATGAAGGTAGACCGGGGGCTCCGGGCGCGGCTTGCGAACGCGGGTCAGGAGTTCCTCGCCGAGCACGTGGAGGCGCTCGAGGCGGGCAAGCAGGAGGTGCTGCTCCCGCAGATCGAGGCGCTCGACCTCGAGGCGCTCGCGGGGCTGCGCCGCGGCGAGGGCCTCGCCGCCCCGCCCACGGATCCCTGGTCCACCATGCCCCACCTGCCCGACGCGGAGCGGGGGCCGAGGACCGAGGCGGCGGTGCGGGGGCGGATGGAACTCGCCGGCGGCAAGGTCGCGTTCGCGATGATCGCCGGCGGGCAGGCCTCGCGCCTGCGCTGGGACGGGCCCAAGGGCACGTTCCCGATCGGCCCTAGGACCGAGCGGAGCCTCTTCCAGCTGCTGGTCGAGCACCTCGTCCGCGCGACGCGCGACTTCGGCGCCGTGCCGCCGCTCGCGGTCACGACGTCGCCGACGACCGACGCCGCCATCCGCGCGTTCTTCGAGCTCAACGACTGCTTCGGCTTCGACCGGTCGGTGCTCACGTTCGCCTGCCAGTCGTCGCTCCCCGTCCTCGACGACGAGAAGAAGCTGGTCCTCGCGGCGCCGGACCGGCTCTTCCTGTCGCCGGACGGGCACGGCGGCGCCATCCAGTCTCTCGAGACGAAGGGCGTGCTGAAGGCGTGGGAGCAGCAGGGCATCGCGACCGTGTGCACGTTCCAGGTCGACAACCCGCTCCTCCGCGTCGTCGATCCCGACTTCATCGGGCGCATCTGGACCGAGGGGACGCCGGCCGCCACGAAGGTCGTCCTGAAACGGACGCCGGAGCAGAAGCTCGGCCTCGTGGTGCGGCGCAAGGGCCGCCCGTCGGTGGTGGAGTACACCGAGGCCCCGGCCGACCGCGCGGGCGCCCGCGACCCCGACGGCGCGCTGACCTACCGGCTCGGCTCCATCGCGGCCCACGCCTTCCGCCTCGACTTCCTCCGCCGCGCGCTCGCGGCCGGCCTCCCGCTCCATCCGGCCCGGAAGGAGATCCCGGTCGTCGACGCGGTGGGCGAGCCCCAACGGGTCCAAGGCACCAAGTACGAGCGGTTCCTCTTCGACGTCTTCCCGCACGCCCGGGACGCGACCGTGGTCGAGGTGCTGCCCGAGCGCGAGTACGCGCCGGTGAAGAACGTGGAGGGCGAGGACTCGCCGGACACGTCGCGCATGGCGCTCGAGGCCGAGTACCGGCGCTGGTACCGGGAGGCGGGCCGCGAGCCCCCCGAGGGGATCGTCGAGCTCTCGCCGCTCGACGCGCTCGGCCCCGAGGACCTCCGCCCTTCCAACCCGCGCGGCGGCGTGTAGACTGACGGCGCGGAAGAGAGCCGGGCCACGGAGCATCGCATGAGGACCGTGGCCGTCGTGATGGGCGGGGCGTCGAGCGAGCATGAGGTGTCGCTGTCGTCCGGCCGCGAGGCGTATAAGGCGCTCGACCGGCGCCGGTACCGCCCCGTGGATGTCGTGATCGAGCGCGACGGCTGTTGGCGCGTCGACGGCATCCGCCGGGGAGGCGCGCTCGAGGGCGCGGCCGCGCTCAGGGACCTCGGCTGCGAGATCGCGCTCCTCATGCTCCACGGCACGAACGGCGAGGACGGCGCGATCCAGGGGTTCTTCGAGACCGCCGGCATCCCCTACACGGGGAGCGGCGTCGGCGGCTCCGCGCTCGCGTGGGACAAGATCGCGGCGAAGCGCCTCGCGGCGACCGCCGGCATCGAGGTGGCAAGAGACCTCGTGCTCCCGCCCGCGACCGCGGACGACGTCCCTCGCACGCTCGGCTTCCCCGTCTTCGTGAAGGACCCGTGCGGGGGATCGAGCCTCGAGGTGCGCCCCGCGCGCGATGCCGACGAGCTCCGCCGCGTGATCGCCGGGCTCGGCGGCCGCCGGCTCCTCGTCGAGGCGGCGGTCAAGGGCCGCGAGCTCACGGTGCCGATCCTCGACGACGGGGACGGCGTCCCGCAGCCGCTCCCGGTGATCGAGATCCGCTCGAAGGGCGGCTTTTTCGACTACGAGAACAAGTACACGCCCGGGGTCGCGGAGGAGATCGTCCCGGCCCCCGTACCCCCCCCCGTTTCGCGCCGCGTCGAGGAGGCGGCCCTGCGGGTGCACCGCCTGCTCGGCCTCCACGCGATGTCGCGGAGCGACTTCATCCTCAAGGACGACGGCACGCCCGTCTTCCTCGAGGTCAACACGATCCCCGGCATGACGCCCAACTCGCTCCTCCCGAAGGCCGCGGCCGCCGCCGGGATCGCGTTCCCGGAGGTTCTCGCGCGTCTCCTCGAAAGCGCGGGCCCGAGGGCTACCATGGACCGGGTATGGAACGCGTCGTCCGGAAGGAGTGGGGGGAGGAGCACTGGATCGTCAACCGCTCCTACTGCGGGAAGAAGCTCCTCCTGAAGCGGGGGTTCCGCTGCTCCGTCCACCGGCACCCGGTGAAGGACGAGACCTTCCACCTGGAGAAGGGCCTCGTCTGGCTCGAGCTCGACGGCCACGGCCGGCTCCTGCGGCCGGGGGACACGGTGCACATCCCGCCCCGCACGCCGCACAGGTTCAGCGGGCTCGAGGAGAGCGTGATCCTCGAGTTCTCGACGCGGCACGAGGATGAGGACTGCGTCCGGGACGAACCCTCGGGGAAGATCCCCGCCGACGTGATGGCGGACCTCCTGCGCCGGGCGGGAAAATAGGGGGCTCCGGGGGCAGCCGGACGCCGGCCGGCGAACGTATCCTAGGGGGTTGAGGCGGAGGGGTACGATGGGTGTTTCCGCATGGAACGAAGACTCCTCCTCGTCCTCGGCATCCTCGGCGCCCTCTGCGGGCTCCTCCTGATCCTTCTGCTCTCGCGGTCCGAGCCGCCGAGGTCCCGCTTGAGCGTCGAGCCGAGGCCGCCGGCCTCCATCCCCCAGGAGGAGCAGGGCGAGAGGGCCGAGCGCCAGAGCGGCACGCTCAAGGGCCGGGTGGTGAGCGGGAAGACCGGCGAGGGGATCCCGGGGGCCAAGGTCGTCGCCCTCTCGCCGCACCTCGAGCCCGCGAAGAGCAAGGAGGAGGTCCCGACGTGGGGGGGGTTGATCCCGCGCAAGACGGTCCACACGGACGAGAAGGGCTACTTCAGCATCGAGGCGCTTCCGCCGGACTACTGGAACCTCTGGGTCGAGAAGAAGGGGTTCGCCTGGACGACCGTGCCCCGCGCGAAGTTCACCGAGGAGCACGAGATCCAGCTCTGGCCCGGGTGCAGCGTGAAGGGCCAGGTGGTCTATCCCGACGGTTTCCCGGCGCCCGGCGTGCGCATCGAGTACCACGTGCAGGGCACGCACTCCGAGGTGTTCTCGCGCTACAAGCTCGAGAGCTACTACGCGACGACGAGGGCGGACGGCACGTTCCAGTACGAAGACCTGCCGCCCGGCAAGTTCACGATCGAGGTGTATCCGCCGGACCACCTCCCCGCCCCGTGGCGGTTCGAGCCGCCGCTCGAGCCCGGCGAGAACCGCGACGTCGGCGTGCACAAGCTCGACGACGGTTTCTCGATGACCGTCCGCGTCGTGTGGCGGGAGACGAACGAGCCGGTTCCCGACGTCGAGGTGGCCGTCCGCCCGATCGGCGACCCGATGCCGCGCACGAACATCGGCCAGCGCCGGCTTACGGACGCGAACGGGATCGCGCGGTTCAAGGGGCTCGGCGGCCAGCTCGCCGAGCACCCGCAGCTCCTCGTCGCCGCGAACCTCCCCGACGGCCCGGTGCTGGCGGACGAGGGCGGGATGCACCCGCCCGGGTCGACGGTCACCATCCGGCTCCGGAAGGCGGGCTCCGTGAAGGGCATGGTCGAGCGCCCGAACGGCGACCCGCTCGACCAGTTCGCCGTCGATCTGGAGCCGGTCGGCCACATCGAGCGCCAGCTCCGCGACTTCGGCGAGAATGGGAAGTTCCAGGTGTTCCAGATCCCCGGCGGATCGTACAAGCTCCACATCCGTCACGGGAACTTCGTCGACAAGGAGATCGACGTCGAGGTGGTCGGCGGCCAGGAGCTCGACGTGGGCACGATCCGCCTCGAGGAGGGCGCGCAGATCTCGGGCACCGTCCGGCGATCGAACGGCGGGAAGCTCGAGGGGGTGGTGCGCGTGAACCTCGGCGCCCCCGCGAAGACCGCGGCGGGCAAGGACGCCTGGGTCGCGGCGGGCCACTGCTACGTGCAGCAGGACGGCTCCTACGTGCTGAAGGGGGTCGCGCCGGGCGGCTACGCGCTCTGGCCCGAGTCGATCGAGAACCCGACGGCGACGACGGACCCGGTGGAGATCACCGTGCCCGCGGGCGTCGCGGCGGTCCAGAAGGATCTCGTGCTCTACGCCGAGGGCCTCCTCGACCTGCGCTTCGTGGACGAGATCGACGGGAGCATGCGCCAGGTCGTGCAGCCGCCGACGTATCTTGTCGAGACGGCGACGGGCAAGGAGATCCGGTGGCTCGGCAGCGGAACCCGCCTCCGGCCGGGCTCCTACGAGGTCTACGTGGAGCTTCCTGACGCGCAGGGCGTCCCGAGACGGTACAAGGCGCGCGACGTGGAGGTCGCCGAACGGCCGCCTCGCGGTCAAGGGGAGGAGGGGAAGGACCCGATAGAGATACGTCTCTTCGAGGTCCGGGATGGCAGCTAAGCGGGACGACGCAACGACGGAGCAGGACCAGCGCAACGGCGAGGATCGCCGCGGCGTTGAGGACCGCAGGACCGACGGCGAGCGCCGGGGCGAGAACATGGGTCACGACCCCGAGCGCCGCGCGGGCGGGGACCGCCGCAAGCGCGGCCCCGAGGCCGAGCGCAGGAAGGTCGAGCGGCGGATCAACGAGTACCGGATGAAGCCCGAGGTGCTCGAGTTCATCAACGCGGTGAACGAGTTCAAGTCGGTCCGCCAGAAGCCCTTCCCGACGTGGTCCGAGATCTACGACATCTTCGTGGCCCTCGGCTACAAGCGCGCCGCGAAGAAGGAATAGGGAGAACCGCGGGCGCGCCGCGGAAAAACGGCTCGTCCCCGGCCCCTCCCCCGTCCCTGCCCTGCCGGTTCCGCGGTTTGCCCGCCGCGCTACCGCCGGCAGCCCGGAAGGCTTAGAATCTCGCCCCTGATGCGATTCCAGGCCTCCCCCGCGCCGACCGGCTCCCGGCGCGCCCAAGCCCTCGTCCTCTTCCGCGGCGACGGCGACCGCGCGATCCCGTCCGCCCTCGCCGGCGCGCTCCGGGACGCGGCCGCCGCGGCGCTCCGGGCGAAGGAGTTCACGGGCCGGAAGAACGAGTCCCTCCTCGTGCACGGCGGGGGGGCGCGGCTCCTGCTCGTGGGCCTCGGCGACCGGAAGACCTTCGGGCCGGACGCCCTGCGCGGGGCGGCGGGGGCGGCGGCCCGGCAGCTCGAGGCGAGGGGGATCGCGGACGCGACGTTCCTCGTGCCCGACGGCAAGGACGCCGCGGCGCTCGCGCGCGCGGTCACCGAGGGCGCCGGCCTCGCGGCCTACCGGTTCGACGCCTGCAAGAGCAAGCGCGAGAGCCCGCGCTTCGCGAAGGCGGCGGTCGCGCCCGAGTCGGGCAGGGCCCGCCTCGCGGACGCCGTCGCCGAGGGATCCGCGATCGTCGACGCGGTGTCGTTCGCGCGCGACCTCGGCAACCTCCCGCCCAACACGAAGAACGCCGTCTACCTCGCCGCCGCGGCGAAGAAGCTCGCGGGGGGCAGGCTCTCCGTGCGCATCCACGACCGGCGCGCGATCGAGCGGATGCGGATGGGGGCGTTCGCGGCCGTCGCGCAGGCGTCGGCCAACGAGCCGCGCCTCATCGAGATCCGCTACAGGGGGGCGCCGCGCGGCCCGGTCGTCGCGCTCGTCGGCAAGGGCGTCACGTTCGACACCGGCGGCATCTCCATCAAGCCCGCGGAGAAGATGGAGGAGATGAAGTTCGACATGTGCGGCGGCGCCGCCGTGCTCGGCCTCGTCCACCTCCTGAGGAGCCGGAAGCCGCGCGTGAACGTGCTCGCGCTCGTCCCCGCCACGGACAACATGCCCGGCGGCGACGCCTACCGCCCCGGCGACATCGTGAGGGCGCGGAACGGCAAGACGATCGAGATCATCTCCACCGACGCGGAGGGGCGGATGCTCCTCTGCGACGCGCTCGCCTACGCCGCGGAGAGCAAGCCCAGCTGCATGGTCGACCTCGCGACCCTCACGGGCGCGTGCGTGGTCGCGCTCGGCGACGCCGCGGCCGGCCTCTTCTCGACCGACGACGCGCTCAAAGGGCAAATCGAGGAGGCATCCCGGCGCTCCGGCGAGCGGGTCTGGCCGATGCCGCTCTTCCCGCGCTACACGGAGATGATGCGGAGCAACTACGCGGACTTGAAGAACGCGGGCGGCCGCTACGGCGGCGCGTGCACGGCCGCGGCGTTCCTGAAGGAGTTCGTCGCCTCGGTGCCGTGGGCGCATCTCGACATCGCGGGCACGGCGTGGACGGACAAGGACCAGGAGTGGAACCGCGTCGGCGCGACCGGGTACGGGGTCCGCCTCCTGTGGGAGTTCCTGAAGGCGAGGGCATGAGCGCCTCCTCTCCCCCGGGCCCCCTCGCCTCCGCGCCGAACGGCAACGGCCGGGACAGGCGGCTCGTCGATCTCCTCGTCTCCGTGCGCGGCCGCAAGACCTCGCTCATCCAGGTCCACAACAACCCCGACCCGGACGCGCTCGGCGCCGCGATGGGGATGCGGGAGCTCTACCAGCGGTTCCTCGACCTGCGCTCGCGGATCGTGTTCGGCGGGATCGTCGGCCGCGCGGAGAACCGGACGATGCTCCGGCTCCTCCAGCTCGAGATCGTGCCCGCGAGCAAGGTCGACTTCAGCACGTGCGACCTCCACACGCTCGTGGACGCGCAGCCGGGCTTCGGCCACGCGCCGCTGCCGGAGGGACGCTACCCGGACGTCGTGGTCGACCACCACCCGGTGCGCGAGAGCCGCCCGCCGGCGGTCGCCTACTGGGACGTCGCGCGCCCGGTCGGCGCCACGTCGACGCTCGTCGCGCTGCTCTTCCTGCGCAACCGCGTGCCGATCCCGCGCGACGTCGCTACCGCACTTATGTACGGTATCAAGTCGGACACGCACGACCTCTCGGAGCACGCGACCGACGAGGACCGCGAGGCCTACCAGGGGCTCTTCCCGTTCGCGGACACGGCCACGATCGCGCAGATCCAGAACGCGCGCGTGCCGAAGTCGTACTTCGCGATGTTCCTCCGCGCGATCGAGGCCGCGCAGGTCTACGACTTCGCGTGCGTCTCGCACCTCGGCCGCATCGACAACCCCGACATGGTGGCGGAGATGGCCGACTTCCTCCTGCGCTGCGAGGACCTGCGCTGGACGATGGTCACGGGCCTCTACGAGCAGACGCTGCACTTCAGCCTCCGCTCCACGGACCGGAACGCGCGCGCGGGCTCGCTCGCGCGGAGGGTCGTGGGCGTGATGGGGTCGGCGGGCGGCCACGGCCAGATGGCGGGCGGCCAGGTGCCGCTCAACGACGCAGACAAGCGGACGCGCGAGCGCGTCATCAAGGCCGTGACGGACCGCTTCCTCTCCGACGTGAAGGCGAAGCGCTCCCTCAAGCGCTCCCTCGTGGCGGACGACGCGATGGACGACACGGACACGAAGGAGCTGGATGTGGGGGGGCTGGGGGGGCCGCCGTGAACCGGCCGTTCGGGGAGGAGGGCGTCCCTCCGGAGAAGGCGCGCTTCGTCCTCGTCCCCGTCCCCTACGAGCGCACGACCACCTACCGGCGCGGCACGATGGGCGGCCCCGCGGCGCTCCTCGCGGCCGGCACGCAGGTGGAGCTCTACGACGAGGAGACCGGCGCGCAGCCGCTCGAGGCGGGCGTCGCGGTGCTGCCCCCGGTCTCGACGCGCGGGATGCCGGACGAGCTCGCGGACGTGCTGCGGAAGGTCGTCCGCCCCCACCTGGCCGCGGGCCGGGTGGTCGGCTGCCTCGGCGGCGAGCACTCGATCAGCCTCGGGCCGCTCCAGGCCGCCGCGCGCGTCCGGAAGGGGCTCGGGATCCTGCACGTCGACGCGCACCCCGACCTCCGCGACGAGTACGAGGGCACGCGCTTCGGGCACGGCTGCGTGATGCGGCGCGTGCTCGAGGAGAAGGGCGTGGCGAGGCTCGTGCAGGTCGGGCTGCGCGCCGTGTCGGCGGAGGACCACGCGGCGATCGAGGGCGACAAGCGGGTCCGCCCGTTCTACGCGCACGACCTCGCCCGGCGCGAGCCCGCCGAGTGGATCGGCGCCGTGCTCGCGGAGCTGCCGCCGCGGATCTACGTGTCGTTCGACGTCGACGGGCTCGACCCGTCGGTGGTCCCCGGCACCGGCACGCCGGAGCCCGGCGGACTCTCCTGGTGGGGGGCGCTCGCGCTCCTGAGGGCGGCGCTCGCCCAGCGCGAGCTCGTGGGGTTCGACATCGTGGAGTTGCTCCCGGTGCCCCACTCGCAGGTCTCCGACTTCGCCGCCGCGAAGCTGCTCTTCAAGATGCTCTCGTACGCGGTGGCGCGGAAGTGACGGGGGCCCCCTCGGTCCGGTTCGATGCCCTTGGCATCGAGGTCGAGAACGGCCTCCTCTGGCTCGACGCGCGGAAGAGGCGCCCGCTCGGGCTCGTGACGCACGCGCACCTGGACCACGTCGCGCGGCACGAGAAGGTGCTCTCGACGCCGGAGACGGCCGCGCTCATGCGCCGGCGCCGCGGCGCGGGCCTCAAGTACCTCGAGCGCCGCTACGGCGAGCGGACCCTCGTGGGGGACGTGGCCGTCACGCTGGTTTCCGCGGGCCACATCCTCGGCTCCGCGATGGCGCTCCTCGAGAGCCCGAAGGGCCGGCTGCTCTACACCGGCGACGTGCGTCCGGAAGGAGGGCTCACGTGCCCCCCCGCCGAGCCCGTGCAAGCGGACGTGCTGATCATGGAGGCGACCTTCGGGCGGCCCGAGCACCGGTTCCCGCCCGCGGCCGAGGTGCGGGCCCAGATGGTGGCGTTCGCGCGTGAGGCGCTCGCGGAGGGCGCGACGCCCGTGTTCCTCGCGTACGCGCTCGGCAAGGCGCAGGAGGTCATGACCGCGCTCGGCAAGGGCGGGATCCCGGTGGCCGCCCATCCGTCCGTCTGGGCGATGTGCGAGGTGTACCGGGGCTTCGGGCTCACCTTCCCGGGGTCGAGGCGGCTTCAGGGCCGCGGCCGCCCCGAGGCCGCGGTGGTCGTGCCGCCGCAGAGCCGGCGCGAGGTCCGGGCATCCGGGAGGCTCCGGACGGCGGCCGTGACGGGCTGGGGCGACCGCGCGCGCGGCGCCGACGTGGAGCGCGTGTTCCGGCTGTCGGACCACGCGGACTACGACGCGCTGGTGGCGCTCGCGCGGGCGGTCGCGCCGTCGAAGATCCACGTGGTGCACGGCTACGCGCCCGAGTTCGCGGCGGACCTCCGGGCGCTCGGGTTCGACGCCGAGGCCGTGGAAGGGCACCGGGGGCCGGACGAGGACGAGCGCCCGGGGCTCTTCTGAAAGGCCGGTCGCTGCTCGGGCTCGCACTCGTCGGCCCTGGGCGTACCGGGCGACCCGCACACCGCGAGGGTCCGCGTCGCTCAGCCGCGAGCGGCGGGAGGACGTCCGGACACCGGCCCCCGGCGTACGGCGCCGCCCATCGGCTGCAGCGAACCCGGCCGAGGTTGCGTCGCTCAGCCGCGAGCGGCGCCCGGAGATGCGTCCGGAACAGGCCCCGGGGTTGCGGCGCCGCTCGTCGGCTGCAGCGACCCAAAACACACCATAAGCGGCATTATCAGACGCGCTGGGGGAGCCCCACGCGGCGCACGTGGCAGGAAGCAGGAGGGTCCCGGGAACCCCCGGGCGCGCGCAGGTCGCCGGGCCCCCGGGAAACCGACCCGGAACCCCGGCCCCCGGACCCCCCCGGAATCGGCACGCCAAAAAAGGCGGGGCCCGCTCGAAGCGGGCCCCTGGAGGAGAGAACTGGAAGTCTCTGCCGCGGTCTGGCACCGCGGGACCCCGGACATCGTCCGACATCCCGTGCCCCGCGGTGCGGCGGCCACGGCCCGAGCTTCCCGCAGCTGGTTGCCCCTCACTGCGCGAGCGTCCTTCGGACTCGCGGAGGGACCCTATTCTCGAAACCCTCCGCGCGACGCGTGGAACCGAGTCTAAGGACGCCCGCGACGCGGCGCAACGGCAAAGCCCATGCGCACTCGCGCGCCGCGGCGCGAATGTCGATCCCTTGCGACGCTTCGCTCAAGGGACCGTGGGCCTTGGTACCCTCTCTCCATGGACGGCAGCGAAGCGTTCGGAGGCCTGGCAGGGCGGATCGAGGGGGATTTCCGGCAGCAGCGGCGGATCCGCTCGTTCTGGGAGTACCTGGCCGAGGTGCGGGAAGCGCCCCGTCGGATGCTGCGCTCCGCGCCGCAGTACGTGCGGGACATGATCGAGCACTTCGGCTCGGAGGAGGCTTCGGTCCTCGGCCTCCCCACCACGCGCCACAGGTTCTGCGACGGGATCGAGGGGGACCCCGAGCGCCAGCGGGTCGTCGGGCAGGAGTTCGCGGTGGACGCCCTCTACCGGGCGATCCGCAACTTCGCCGAGACCGGGCGCGCGGACAAGATCGTGATGATGCACGGGCCGAACGGTTCCGCGAAGACGACGATCGCGGACCTCCTGTTCAAGGGGCTCGAGGCCTACTCCGCGACGCCCGAGGGCGCGGTCTACCGGTTCGCATGGGTCTTCCCGCGCACGGAGGTCGAGGGCGCCGGCCTCGGCTTCGGCGGGCGCCCGTCGAAGACCGACGATCTCGACACGTTCGCCTACCTCGAGCCCGACGAGATCGCGTCCACGGTCGCGTCGGACATGAAGACGAACCCCTTCTTCCTCGTGCCGCGCGAGAACCGGAAGGCGCTCCTCGAGGAGTTCTGCGGGGGAACGCCGCCGTTCCCGCACGTCCACGTCCTCCGGTCCGACATGGGCACGAAGAGCCGCGCGATCTTCGACGCGCTCATGACCGCCTACCGGGGCGACTGGAGGAAGGTCATGCGCTTCGTCCGCGTGGAGCGCTTCTACATCAGCCGCCGCTACCGCCGCGCCGCCGTGACGATCGAGCCGCAGGGCACGGTCGACGCGGAGTCGCGGCAGGTCACGGCCGACATGAACCTCGCGAACCTGCCGGCCGCGCTGCACAACCTCCGGCTCTACGAGGTGACCGGCGACCTCGTCGACGCGAACCGCGGGGTGCTCGAGTTCAGCGACTTCCTGAAGCGGCCGCTCGAGCTCAACAAGTACCTCCTGACCACGACCGAGAAGGGCACGATCCGGCTCCCCAACGCGCTCGCCTACCTCGACTTCGTGATCATCGGCTCCACGAACGAGAAGCACTTGGACGCGTTCAAGACCGACCCCAACTTCACCTCGTTCAAGGCGCGGATCGAGCTGGTCACGGTGCCCTACCTGCTCGAGTACGAGAAGGAGGTCGAGATCTACAGGGACCAGATGGAGTCGATCGCGAAGCGGCTCCAGGTCGCCCCCCACGCGGCCCGCGCGGCCGCCCTCTGGGCGGTGCTCACGCGCCTCTGGCGCCCCGACCCCGCCCACTACGAGGAGCCGCTGCGCACGGCCGCCGCCCGGCTCACGCCGCTCGCGAAGGCGCTCCTCTACCAGGGCAAGGACCCCGGCGACCTCGAGGACCTCGCCACGGAGGACGTGAAGCTCTTCCGCGACAACCTCGCCGCGATCGCCGGCGAGTGGCGCGACGGCGTCGTCTTCGAGGGCCGCTTCGGCGCCTCGCCTCGCGAGATGAAGACGATCCTGCTCGACGCCTCCTTCCGCGTGAAGACGAAGTGCTTCACGCCGGTGGCGGTCCTCGCCGAGCTCCGCACGCTCGTCCGCGACAAGAGCGTCTACGACTTCCTGAAGCTCGAGCCGAAGGGCCTCTACAACAACGCGGCGCGCTTCGTCGAGGACGTGGAGCGCGCGGTCGTCCGGCTCGTCCTGCGCGAGCTGCAGGACTCCATGGCGCTCGTGGACGAGGAGGAGTACGACCGCCGGTTCGAGGAGTACTTCCGCCACGTCACGGCCTACATCCGGGGCACGCGCGTCACCGACCCGAACACCCGCGAGGAGCGAAAGCCCGACCCGAACGTCCTCCGGGGCGTCGAGCGGCTCCTCCCGACCGGGGACGACATCGACCTCTTCCGGCAGAAGCTCATCGGGAAGGTCGCGGCGTCGTCGCTCGCGCACCCCGGCACGCGGCCCAACTACCGCGTGCTCTTCCCCGAGATCCTGCGCGCGCTCAAGGCCGACTTCTACGCGACGCGCCAGGTCGCGACCACCGAGGTCGAGGACGACCTGCTCCTCATCGGCACCCCCGCGTGGGAGAGCATCCCGAAGGACCGCCGCGACCAGGTGGAGACGACGCTCTCGAACATGGACTCCCGCCACGGCTACCCGCGGGAGTGCGCGCTCGAGATGATCGGCTACGCGCTCAGGCGGTCGCGGGCGCAGAAGAAGTCCAGCGCCTGACGGCCGCCCAGACGCCGACGAGGAGCGCCCCGCCGAGCGCCGCGAGCCACCGGGCCCGCCGCGCCCGCGCGGCGAGACGCTCGCGGAGCGCCGCTTCCTCGCCCCAGTACTCCTCCGCCTCCTTCCAGCCGTGCGCGGCCGCGAGGCGCGCGGCGTCGCGGAACCGGAAGAGCCGCTTCAGGAGCCCGATCTCCGCCTCGACGCGGTACTCCGCCGGCACCCCCGTCGCCCCCCGGACCCCCCTCAGTCCCCGCTCCTCCTCGCCCCCCCACAGGCAGCAGTTCGCGTACGCCTCGACGATGATCGCGTGGTCGAGGCGCGGCTCGAGGAAGTCGATCGCCGCCGCGTAGCCCTTCTCGCGCCGGATCTCGCGCGCCTCCGCGCAGACCGCCTTCGCGCGCTCGTAGTCCTGCGCGGCCGCCGCCGCCGCCAGGAGGAGGATCGCCAGCAGGCGCGTCACCCGGCAAGCTCCAGGTCGCGCGCGGTGATCGCCTCGACGGGGCAGAAGTCGTCGGTGAGCACGATGCCGTCCTTGTCCGGCACGTGGCGCGCGAACGATTCGAACGCGCCGAGCTGGATATGGGAGGGGGGCGCGGGGGGAGGGCCGCCGCGCGCGGCCACGAGGAGGACGTTCGCGAGGTCCTCGAGCGGCGCGAGCGCGACGTCGCTTTGAAACCCGGCCGCCGCCGTGTCCGCGAGCGTCTTCACGAGCGCGCCGCCGGGGCGCAGCGCGCCGATGTTGCAGATGAGCAGCCCGCCCTCGCGCAGGCGGCTCTTCGCGAGCTCGAAGAACTCCCTCGTCGCGAGCGCGGGCGGGATCGAGACCTGCCGCGCGTACGCGTCGAGGAAGATCGCGTCGTAGCTCGCCTCGGGGCACGCGCGGAGGAACGCCCGCCCGTCGCCGTGGACGATCCGGCGGTGGTCCTCGTCGCGGAGCCCCATCGTCTCGCGCGACACCTCGGTGACCCTCGGGTCGATCTCGACGCCGTCGATGTCGATCCGCCGGCCCCCGCTGTGGATCTGGAGGAAGCGGCTCATGGTGCCGGCCGCGTTCCCGAGGATGAGCACGCGGAGCGGCCCCTTGCCCGGCAGCCAGTCGGGGACGGCCGCGAAGGCATCGTAGTAGGCGCCCGTCCAGCCCCGCCCGTCGACCCGCATCGAGTGGTAGGTGCCGAGCCCCTCGTCGAACGCGAGCCAGCGCTGGCCGCCGTCGCTCGCGGGCCGGTCGACCACGCGCACGAGCTGGTAGGGGGACTCGCGGAACGCGACCAGCTTCGCGCCCTCCGGCGGGAGCGCGTCCCACGGGGGCGCGACGCCGAACGGCGCGATCGCGAGCGCCAGGAGGACCGCCGCGGCGCCGCGCCGGCGCCGCGACGCGAGGAGGCCCGCCGCGCCGAGCAGGACGAGGACGCCCGAGGCCGATGTGATCGTCGCGCGCACCCCCCACCAGTCGACGAAGAGGAACGTGGTCGCGTAGATGCCCGCGATCGAGCCCCCGGTGCCCACCGCGAAGATGACGCCGGCGGCCCGCCCCACCGGCCAGTGCGACGACGCCCGTTGCACCAGCAGCGGGGTCGCCATCCCGAGCGCCATCAGCGGCGGGCCGAAGAGGAAAAGGCATGCCGCGAGCGACTCGGCCACGAAGGACCGGATCGCCGCGTCCTGCGTGTACTCCTCGGGCCCCGCGAGCCAGCCGCACGCCGCGGGGCCGAGCCACCCGACCAGGAGGCCGTACGCGCCCGCGAAGGAGAGCACGAGCGCCAGGGGCACGAGCGTGGTCGTCCGGTCGGCGAGGCGCCCCCCCGCGGCGTAGCCGAGCGCCAGCGCGAAGAGGATCACGCCGATCACGTTGGCCCAGACGTAGATCGTCTGGCCGAACCACCCGCGGAAGAGGCTCGGGGCCGCGAACTCGTAGACGGTCACCGCCCCGCCGGTGACGAACGCGAGCGCGGGGAATCCCAAGCGTCTCATGGGATCCCCGGCGCCCGCGAAGGGACTGCCGTGGCCCCGCGCCGCGATCCCTCCACGCGTCGCTTACTTGCCGGTGGCCTTCTCGGCGTCGGCAGGCATGCCCTCGGCGGGCTTCTGCTCGTCCGCGGGCTTCTTCCCCGCGGCACCGTCGGCCCCCTCGGCGGGCTTCTCCTCGGGCGCCACGAACTGCGGCTTCAGCGGGAACGCGACCTCCAGCGTGGAGAGCATCGGCAGCATGAAGTAGCGGCCCGGCAGCACGTTGTCGAAGAAGAGCTTCCAGTCGCGCTCGTACTTCTTCTTGGTCACGTCCGTGGCCACGCCGTTGACCGTGAGCGTCACCGGGAGGTCGAGGTTGATGAGCGGGTCGGAAAGCGCCAGCTTCAGCCCCTCGGCCTCGGTGATGTCGATCTCGATCCGGTTGACATCCTGACCCTCGACCGTCTCGCGCCGGACCTTGAAAGCCATGCGGCCCGCCTTGTCGGCGAGCGGCGCCTTCCTCGCGGCGTCGTTCACGTTGAAGTTGAAGTTGGCCTCGATGCCGAGCACGGGGAAGGGTTGCACCTGGTCCGCCGCCGCGAAGCGCCATGTGAAGCTCTCGCGCGTCTTCGGGCGCACGTGCGTCGCGAGGAACGCCTGGATCTGCGGCTCGCCTCCGCGCAGCGCCCCGTCGACGTCACGCTTCGCCTGGATCACGACGAGGTTCTGGGGCATTCCGGCCTTCCCGTAGGCCGCCGTGAGCGCGTCGGCGGTGGGCTTGCCCACGTTCGCCCAGTTCTCGGCGTCGGCGACGTACACGAGCGGGATGCCGTTCAGGTTCTCGAGCAGGAAGAACTCTTCGGGGTCGAGGAGCGGGCCCTTCCGGTCGTCGACCCGGTCGCGGACGATGATCCCGGCGAAGACGAGGGACTGCTCGCAGGCCACCCTGAGGGCCTTGCCGTGGACCTCGAGGAAGATGCGGTCCCAGTCGCCTCGGTACTCGGACAGCGCCTCGATGAGCGTGCGGAAGAGCGCCTGAAGGTCGTCGTAGTGGCTCTCCGCGGTGAACTGGAACCCGTCCGGGTTCGTCGTCGGCGCGACGACGAGGACGTCGTTCGCGGCCGGCGTCTTGAACCAGTTGTTCCAGATCACGTAGCGGGCGCGCTCGTCGAACGGGGCGCTCCGGAACGCCGGGTGGCGCGGGTTGATGACCCGGCCGTGGAGGCTCACCACCACGGGGATCCTGCTCTTGTTCGGGTCGTAGGTCGGGGGCACGAGGATCGCGTACTCGTGCCGCTTCATCCCCTTCGCGTCCGAGACCTTCACGTACTCGAGCGAGCCCTTCCGGTACTTGCTCTCCAGATACTTGATCCTCGCCTGGTCGAGCATGTCGATGACGATGTCGGGGTGGGCGCGGAGGTCCATGCCGACGCTGTCCGCGGTTCCCGCCAGCCAGCCCAGGAAATCCTCCTCGGCCTCGGCCTGCTTGTTGGCGTTCCGGTTGCTCTTCTTCTCGTCCGCCTCGGCCTTGAAGTACTGGTCGAGCATCTTCAGGGCCTTGGCGATCTCCTTCTTCTTCGCGGTGTCCTGGAGGAGATCGGCGAGCGTCGGGGACGCGGTCTTGGGAGACGCGGGATCCTCGGCAAGGGCCGTGCCCAGAAGGGCAAGGGGCAGGAAAGCAGCCAGAATCGATCTCATCGGGACTCCCGGTCAGGAAAACGCTCGGCCACCCTGATTGTCGCACACGTTTCCCGCTCGTCCTATCCCCCGCATCCCCGGGGGGCCCAGAGGAGCCGGTCCGCGAACCACTCCCAGCGGCTGACGGGGCCGTTCGCGGCCTTCGCCGCCTCGAGGCCGCGGCGCGCATAGTCCCGCGCCGCGACGGTATCCCCGCGCTCCCAGGCGTCGGTGAAGAGGTTCTCGAGCGCGTCGAGATTCGCCGGCTCGGCCGCGAGCACCTTCTCCCAGCGGGCGCGCGCGCCCGCGCGGTCGCCCTGCCCGTCGAGCAGGATGCCGATGTCGACCAGCGCGGTGGGGTCGTCCGGCGCGTCCTTGAGGATCCCCTCGTAGGCCTGCCGCGCCTCGTCGTAGTGGCCGAGCCGCCGCGCGGCCATCGCGAAGTCGACCGCGGCCGCGGCGTCCTCCGGGTCGCGCGCGTGGAGGTCCTTCATCACGTCGTAGATGCCCTGCACATTGCCGTTCTGCCACCAGTAGCCCGCGATGTAGCGCAGGCGTTCCCACGCGCCGCGGTTCCCCGGGTCGGCGTCGAGCACCTGCCGCGCGAGCTCCCCCGCCTCCCCGATCATGGCCTTGTCTTGGAGGCGGAACCCGTTCTGCACGAGCGCGAGGCTCAGCTGGTCCCTTGCCGCGACGGCGTTCGGCTCCTTCGCGAGGAAGAAGCGAAGGTCCTCGATCGCCTCCGGGTACATCGCCAGCTGCACGCGCGCGAACCCCCGGTAGTAGCGGGCCTTCAGGTCGTCGGGGTTCGCCTTGATCCGCTCGTCGAGCCACGCCACGAAGCGCCCGCCGCGGCCCGCGGAGAAGGCGTCCGAGAACGCGGACTCGAGGTTCCCCTCCGAGAGCGCCGCCTCGAGCGCCTTCCCGTACGCTTCCTTCGCCTCGTCCGCGCGTCCGAGGAGCTTCAGGCACTCCGCGACGCGCGTGAGCGCGGCGGCGCCATCGACCTTCCGGTAGAGCGCGAGCGCGGCCTCGTAGTCCTCGCGCAGGTACTCGATCTCGGCGAGAAACGCGTCGTCGCCCGCCCGCGTCGCGAGCCGCTTCGCGTCCTCGAGGTAGAGCCGCCCGTACGCCCCCTGGGCGCTCCGGTAGCACGCGATGGCGGCGTCCCGCGCGAGCGCCTTGTCCTCCGGCAGCTTCTCGGAAGCCCGCACGAGCGGCTCGACCGCGGCCTGCGGGTCTCCGAGCTGCAGGTAGGCGCGCCCGAGCACGGCGTAGACGCGCGGGTCGGCGCTCTTCGCGTCGGCGAGGTCGCCGAGCTTCTCGATCGCATCCTCGGGCTTTCCCGCGGCAAGCGCCTTCTCGGCGGCGTCGAGGTCGCCCGCGAAGAGGAGCAGGAGGAGAAGCGCCGTCATCCGCGCCTCCGGGCGGGCGAAACGGGAGGGGTTCCGGGGAACCCGCTCAATGCGGCCCCCCTTCGATGGGCACGACCTTCTCCTCGACGAGCGTGCCCTGCTCCACGGGCTCATAGGGCGAGAGGTTGTAGTAGAGGTGGAGCACCGCCTTCCCGCCCTTCGCGGCGTCGGGGATCGCGATCGAGCTCTCCCGCCAGTTGTCCTTCCCCAGCGTGCCCTCGGGGTCGATCTGCGTGGGCTCCTTCTGCTCCTGGCGGTAGAAGAGGCGGATCAGGTCGAGCAGCGCCTCGCGTTCGAGGTTCCCGGTCGTCGGGTCGAGGACCGGCACCGGCTGGCCGTACGGGTCGAGGAACGCGATCTTCAGGCGGATCGCGCGGTGGCGCGCGTCGGTCGGGATCTTGTGGCCCGCCCCCTGGTTCACGACGCGAGCGACGATCTTGTCCTTCACCTGCGAGGCGACGATCGTCATCGCCTTCCTGAGCATCTCGGGCGAGTGCGCGCCGCGGAACCGGTGCGACTTCCGCGGCTTCGTCGGGCCGCCGGTCACCGCGGGCGAAGTGACTTCCTCCGCCATGTGGCAGGTGAGGCAGGTCATCCCGTCCCGGTAGTACCTGCTCCCCATGAACTCGAGGTGGGTGCCGTGGAGGTTGTGGCACACGCCGCAGAAGTTGATCGTCGCCTCGCGCATGTCCGGGCGGTCGGTCGGGAACTTCGGGTCGTGCACCGGCCCGCAGGGCGCCGCCCCCGGAGCCCCCGACCCTACGACATGCTGGCTGCGCTGGTGGCACGAGAGGCAGTTGATCCCCGACTCGCGGAAGTCCTGGCGCGCCTCGGCCGGCGAGTCGAGCCCGGTCTCGAGGATGGGGCGCGGCGCATGGCACGAGAAGCACGACGTGTCGGTGTGGTTCAGCGACTGTTTGGTGTAGAGCGCGCCGACCCACGCCTGCGAGTGGCGGTCCTCCGACCACTCCTTCCAGATCTCCTCGTGGCACTCCTTGCAGTTCTCGGAGGAGTCGAGAAGGCCGGGCTTCGCGGGCGGGCCCGCGGGGACCTCGGCCGTCCCGTCCGCCGGGGCCGGGGTGGCCGGGGTCCCCGCGGGCTCGGGCCACGCGAGCGCGGCCACGAAGAGCGCGGCGCCGAGCACGAGGATGAGGGCGAGGGTGATCCGTGCCGGCGCGCTCATGCGTCCTCCCGAAGCGCCGCCCGCGGCGTGTCCGGCCCGGCGAGCGAGACGGCGGCGCCCGCGTGCAGCGGCTCGTCGGAGAGCGCCGCCACCTCCTCCTCCCCCACCTGCACGCGGCAGCGCCAGCGCCCGCCCGCGAACTCGCAGGCGATCACGGTGCCGCGGACCGGGCCCGCCCCGATCCGCACCTCGTCGGGCCGCACGCTCACGTGGACGCGCCCGCTCGCGGGCTGCCGCAGCCGCAGCGTCCCGAGCGCGGTCTCGACCGTGCCGTCCGCGCGCGCCTCGCCGGAGAGGATCGCGGCATCGGTCAGGAACTCCGCCGCGAACACGCTCCCGGGGTCGACGTGGAGCTGGTCGGGCGCGCCGAGCGCCACGATCCCGCCCGCGCGCATCACGCCGATGCGGTCGGCGAGGAGGTGTGCGTCCGTGCGATCGTGCGTGATCAGGAGGGTGGTCATGCCGTGGCCGTCGTGGAGCCTGCGCACGAGACGCGCGGTCTCCCGGTGCAGCCGCGCATCGAGGTCGCTGAACGGTTCGTCGAGGAGCAGCAGCCGCGGGCGCCGCGCGAGCGCGCGCGCGAGCGCCACCCGCTGCCGCTCGCCGCCGGAGAGCTGCATGGGCCTCGACTCGAGGAAGCGCGCGATCCCGAGCTCCGCCGCGACCTGCTCGATGCGGGCGCGCCGCTCGGCGGGCGCGGGCACGAGCCGGTCGAGACCGAGCGCGATGTTGCCCCGCACCGACAGGTGCGGCCAGAGGGCGAGCCCCTGGAAGACGACGCCCACGTCGCGCAGGTGCGGCGGCAGCGGCAGCGCGTCCCGGCCGAAGAGCGTCACGCGCCCCGCATCGGGCCGCACGAGCCCCGCGAGGATCCGCAGGAGCGTCGTCTTCCCGCTGCCGGACGGGCCGACGACCACGAGGAGCTCGCGCTCCGGCACGACGAGGTCGTCGATCCCGAGGACCAGGCGGGCCCCGTAGGACTTGCGGACCGAGGCCAACTCGACGGCGTTCATCGCCGCCCCCTACGGAAGTTCCGGGCCAAGCCCGCGAGGGCCCGGGACGTCTCGTCCGGATGACACCGATGGCACCTCACCGTAACACCTGTCACTTCCGCGGGAATCCCGCCGCCGCCTTGGCCCGATCCTCTTTCGGGGCGAGCGGATCGGCCTTCCAGCCCGGCTCCAGCCGGGAGAGCTCGTCGTAGGCCGCCTGCCGGTCGAGCTGCTCGCCCTCGACGAGGATCGACAGGAGCCGTGACACCTGCGCGGGGTCGCCAAGGCGCGACAGGGCGCAGGCGAGCTGCACGATCGTCGCCGGCGCGGCCTCCTTCGCGAGCGCCGCGCGGAGGCGATCCACGTGGCCCTTGTCCCCCGTGCCGCCGAGGAGCCTCGCGGCGTTCGCGCGCACCTCGGCATCGGGATCCCCGAGGTGCTTCGCCGCGAGGGGGATCGCATCGGCGTCCCCGACGGCCCGGAGCGCCTCGAGCGCCCGCGCCCGCGCCTTCGGGTCGGCGAGAGCGAGCGCCTCGCGGAGCGCCGGCGCCGCCGCCGGATCGCCGATGCGTCCGAGCGCGAGCGCCGCCTCGCGCTGCAGGCTCGGCGCGCCGGAGAGCACCGCCTCCGCGAGCTGCGGCACCGCCGGCGGCCCGAGGCGCGCGAACACCTTCTCCGCGATGTAGCGGTCGTTGACCGACATGCCCCCGAGCCACGCGATCATGTCGGCGCAGCGCGCGCGGAAGCGCGGGTTCCGCGCGTCGAACGGGTGTTCGCGCACCCGCTCCGCGCGCGTCTCCTTGAGGCGCTTCGCCCAGGCGTCCGCGTCCGCCTCGCGGTCGGCGTAGCTCCCGTTGTAGCGGAAGGGCAGGTCGATGCCCGTGCGGCGCCGCAGCACGGCGTACGCGTCGATGAGCACGCGCACCATGTCGTGCCGGCGCAGCTGCGCGACGAGCTCGTCCTCGATCGTCCAGACTCCCATCCCCAGCAGCGCGTCGCAGAGCTGCGCGTCGACGGTGAAGTACTCCGCGCCGACGCCCTCAGCGGCCAGCGCGGCGACGTTGTCGTTCGGGTTCACCGCGGAGAGCTGGAGGATGAGGTCGACGGCCGTGCCCGGGTCGTTCAGGAGCGTGAGCCCCGCGGCCGCGTAGAGGCGGATCGCGCCCTGCACCCGCGCCTGCGGGGTCGGCGCCGCGAGGATCGCGAGGAGCCGGTCGCGCGCCTCCGGGCCGCCGATCCGCCCGAGGGC
Organism: Planctomycetota bacterium; assembly: GCA_036273915.1. GTDB lineage: Bacteria > Planctomycetota > PLA2 > PLA2 > PLA2 > PLA2. The sequence continues at coordinate 24,617 of DASUGR010000099.1, forward strand.
GAGGCAGGCGAGGCGGCGGATCCGCTCCGGCTTCCCGTCGGCCGTCGCGTCGACGAGCGGCCCCGTGGCCCCGAGCTCGACGACGCGCGCGAACACCGCCTCGTCGTCGAGGCGGTCGATGAGCGGCCGCGCCTCGGCCTCCTTCCCCTCGACCGCGCGCATCTCTTCCGGCGTCATCCCGCGGAGCCCGGCGTAGGCGCAGCGCCCGACGCGGCCGCCCGCCTTCGCGACCTCCTCGAGCCGCGCACGGGCCGCATCGCTGCCGATCCGGCCGAGGACGAGGCACGCGGTACAACGCGTCTCGTCCGCCTTGCCCTCCGCGGTGGCGTCGACGAACGGCCCGATCTCTCCGAGGCGAACGGCCTGCTCGAACGCGACGGGATCGTCCATCCTCGCGACGAGCGACGCCGCCTCCCTGAGCCGCGCCTCCTTCGCCGCCTTCTGCTGCGCCTCCTTGTCCGCGCACGCCGCGCAGACGACAAGAAGGACACACGCGAGGAGAACCGCTCGCCTCATAAGCCCCCCCCGCCGAAGCGGGCCCGGACGAACGCGCGCGCCTCGTCCGCATTCCTCACGGCGCCTTCGAGCTGCGCGTCCACGATCGCCTCGAGCATGGCCTTGAAGGGCGGGCCCGGCGCGAATCCCATGCCGATGAGGTCGTCCCCCGTGAGGAGCGGCCGCACGGGCGGGGGCTCCGCCTCGAGCCGCTTCCGCTCCTCGAGCGCGTACGCGTGGACGGCGAGGTCGCCGTGGCACGCCGCGCAGTCGAGCCGGTGAAGCTCCATGTGGAGCGGGAGGTCGTCGCGGAGAAGAAGCCGGCGGCGCTTCGCCTCGCGCATGTTCTTCAGCTGCGGCCAGTCCATGTGGCGATCCACGAGGTCCGTGACCTGCTCGACGACCCGGTTCGGGTACCGGAGCCGCCGCAGGATCCCCTCCGCCATCCCCGCCCCCGCCTGCGCGTGGCCCGGGAACGCCGGGCGGCCCTGCTTCATCTCGAGGGTGGGCGCCTTGCCCACGTCGTGGAGGAGCGCGGCGAGCGCCACCTCCTCCCCGCCGCCGCGGACGCCGTCCAAGAGCATGCGCGTGTGCGTGAGCACGTCTCCCTCCGGGTGAAATCGAGGGGGCTGGGGGACGCCGTCGAGCGCCGCCACCTCGGGCAGGATCGCGGCGAGCAGCCCGGTGTCGAAGAGCAGCCCGAGCCCCCGGCCCCCGCGCCCCGACACGAGGATCTTCGACAGCTCGTCGCGGATGCGCTCCGCGCTCACCTCCGCGATGGCCGGCGCCGCGTCGCGGACGGCCCGGAGCGTCGCGCGCTCGATCCGGAAGTCGAGGACGGTCGCGAAGCGCACCGCGCGGAGCATCCGCAGCCGGTCCTCGCGGAACCGGAGCGCCGGGTCGCCGATCGCGCGCACGGTCCGTGCGCGGAGGTCCGCCTCCCCTCCCACGTAGTCGAGCACGCGGCCGGTCTCCGGGTCCTCGAACATCCCGTTGATGGTGAAGTCGCGCCGGAGCGCGTCGGCCCGGGCGTCGGCGAACCGCACCTGCGCGGGGTGGCGGCCGTCCGCGATCCCCAGGTCCTCGCGGAAGGTGGCGACCTCGACCTGCTCCCCCTCCTCGATCACGAGGACGACGCCGAAGGCCACGCCGACCGGCAGCGTCTTCGGGAAGAGCGCCCGCACCTCCTCGGGGCGCGCGGACGTCGCGATGTCGAAGTCCTTCGGGGCGACGCCGCGCAGGCGGTCGCGGACGCAGCCGCCGGCGAACAGCGCCTCGTGTCCCGCCCAGAAGAGCCGCCGGGCGACGGAGGTCGCGATCTCCCTCGAAGGCACGAAAGCAGCCTATCAGGGGCCGTACCGGCGGCGCTCGAACTCCTCGGTGATCGCGATCCCCCCCTCGCGCAGTTCGGGGGGCAGGGCGGCGAGGAACTCCCGGGGCGTCTGGACGCGCGCGCGGACGAAGCCCTTGGCGGCGCATGCGCGCAGCCACTGCGCGTAGAACGCGAGCGTGGTCCTGCTCCCGCCCTTCGGCGCGGTGATCCCGAGGGGGCTCCGGGGGCGACGCCGGATCGCCGCGACGAGCGGGGGCACGCCGAGGAGCAGGAGGACGCCGAGGACAAGCGCCGCGAGCGGCCAGCCGACGACGTGCTCCTCGAGCCACAGGAGGACGCGCTCGCGCTCCTCCGGGCCGTAGGCGAAGGGGTCGCGCCAGTCGAGGAGTCCCGCCGCGCCCTGCCCCCCGGGCCCCCCTGCCTCCTCCCCGCCGCCGGGGGCGTCCGCCTCGGCTGCCTTCGCCTTCGCCGCGCTGTCCGGCGGCGTGAAGTCGAGCGCCACGAACCCGACGCCCCGGCACGGCACCTCCACCCACGCGTGCGCGTTCGAGAGCCGCGCCAGGTACCTGCCGGGCCCGAGCCGCTCCGAGAGGCGGAGCCCGCCCGCCACGCGCGCGGGAACGCCGAGGAGCCTGAGCATCAGGCACGCGGTCGTCGCGTACATCTCGCAGTCGCCCTCGTGGTGGGCGAGGAACGCCGCGAGGGGGTCGTCCGCGTTGTCGATCTCCGGCGGGAGCTCGAGCGTGTAGGCGTAGCCGTTCGACGCGAAGTACTCGGCGACCGCCACGACGGCGCCGCGCAGGCTCCTGCGGGGGAGCCGCGGCAGTTGGGGCATGAGCACGCGGGCGGAGGGGTCGGGCACCTGGAGGAGCTCCGCGTTGCCCATGTCCGGGACGAGCGACTCGAGGTCGCCCGGCGCCACCGGCCGCGCGGACGCGACCGAGTACTGGGTGACGGGCACCGGCGAGGTGAGCACGCCCAGCCGGTCGATCGACAGCGCGCCACCCGCGGCGCGCACCCGCCGCGCGCGCTGCGGGAGGAAGAGCGTCCTGCCGTCGTAGCCGAGGACGTCGACGGTCCAGTCGAGCTCGGCCTCGCCCTGCTCGAGGATGCCCGTCGCGGACAGCTGCCGCGCGCGCGCGCGGGGCAGCTCCCAGCGCCGCGCGGCGGGCGAGAACCTCTCCCACGCCCGCGCGCGCAGGAGCAGCATCGACCGCTCGCCCTCGCGGGGGTCGTACGGCCGGCCCTTCGCGCGGAGCTCCACCTCGAGCGCGGGGAGGCTGCGGCGCTTCATCCTGCCGAGGTCGCCGAGGCGCACGTCGCGCGGGAAGTCGCCCTTCTCCGCGGACGTCCGGCTGCCGGTGTCGCGCGCGTCGGTGGCGGCGAGAAGCCGCCCGCCGCGCCCGGGCCCCTCGTCGGGCGGCGTGCCGGGCTGGGGCGCGACGAGGTAGAAGAGGCCGCCGAGCAGGAGGCCGCCGAGCGCCAGGTGGTGCGACGCGAGCGCGGGGGCGACGGCCCACCAGCCCAGCGGGCGCTCGAGCCGGAACCGGACGGCGGCCGCCGACGTCCCGCGGCCCGCGGCGAGGACGCGCAGGGCCTGGCACCCGACCAGCACGTAGACCGCGGTGATGAGGATCGGCATCGCGCCCGGCGCGAGCGCCGCGCTGCCGACGACGACGAGGAGCGAGAGCAGGATGATCAGGAAGTCGTTGAAGTCGGTCTCCTCGTGGAGCGAGCGGAGCACGATCAGCGGCGCCGCCGCGACGAGCAGGAGCCTGAGGAAGTCGACCTCGGGCGTCTTGAAGAGCACGAGGTAGGCGAACGGGACAAGGACGACGATCTGCAGCGCGAGCAGGACAAGGGGCCGCGGCCTCCAGCCCCGCGGCGCGAGCCACGCGATGTCGGCGAAGAGGATCAGGAGGCATGCGAGCGGCACGAGCGGGGTCGCCGCCCCCGAGAGGAAAAGGCCGATGCAGGCGGCGGCGCCGAGGTGGGAGGTGGTCGCGCGGCGCCGGTTCATCGCTTCGAGAAGAGCCTCGGGAACGCGGGGTCCTCGAGATCCCACACGCGCAGCGCGATCCCCTTCGCCGCGGCGGCGCGCCGGCACGCCTCGGCGGGGCCCGCGAGCGAGAGCAGGATCGCCACCGCGCCCCGCGGCAGCGGCGTCGCCGCGACGACCCCGTCGACCGCGGCGCCGGCCGCCGGGAGCCCGGCGAGCGCCTCGAGCGCGCCGAGGAGTCCCGCGCGCGTGCCCGCGTGGCCCGCCGTGCCCCCCTCGAAGTGGACCGTGGCCCGCCTCCCGCGCGCCGTCGCGTGCGCGAGCAGCGTCGCCGCGCAGGAGATCGCGCGCTCGAGGTTGCGGCGCCGGCGCTCCGCGTCGCCGCCGCCCGCCCACAGGTCGAGGAACACGTGCAGGTCGCCCGACTCCTCGTCGCGCAGGACGCGGCGCACGAGCGTCCGCGCGCGCGCGCTCGTCCGCCAGTGGATGTGGCGCGGGTTGTCGCCGGGCCGGTACTCGCGGAGGCCCTCGAACTCCTCCGCGCCGGCGCGCGCCCGGCGGCGCTCGCGCGGCGCGGCGGCCCGGCGCGCCAGCTCGCGCTCCGTCGCGCGGCCGAGCCGCCCGAGCGCGGGCAGGACGACGAGCCGCGCGGGGCTCTGCGTCAGCACACGGCGCTCGAAGATCCCGAACGGGAACCGCGTGCGCGCGAGCGTGTTGACCACCGTGTAGACGCCGCGGCGGTGGATCCGGCGCGGGTAGGAGACGAGCACCGACGCGCCCGGCGGCAGCACCGGCAGCACGGGGCCGCGGAGCAGCGCCTGCGCGTCGGCGACCTGGAGCGCATCCAGGAACCCGATGCCGAGCGCAGGCCGCCATCGCGACCCGTTCCGCACGCGGAGCCGCACGTCGAACAGGGCCCCGGCGAAAACGCGCCGCGGCAGCGAGCGATCGATCGAGAGCCGGCCGATGCTCAGGTAGGTGAGGAGCGCGGAGAGGAGCACCGTCGCCGTGATCGCGCTCGTGACGAAGAGGACCTGGTTGTTGCGGAGCAGGACGGCGAAGCAGCACGCGACGATCAGGAAGGTCAGGACCATCCGGCCGCCGAGCGTGGGCTCGGGCACGGACCGCAGCCAATCGGGAACCCCCCACCCGCGCACCCGCGCCATCCTCTAAGGATAACGCGACCGGACGCCCGCGGTTCGGTCGGGTACGCTCTTGCCGTGCGCTCCCTCCTCGTCCTCGGCGCGGCCGCCGCGGGGTTCGCCCTCTTCCTCCTGCGGAACGAGCGTGAGGCGCAGGCGCTCGTCCGCGCGGAGACGACCGCCATGGAGCGGGCGGAGGCCCTCGCGGACGGGCCCCCCGGCCCCCCCCGCGTCGAGGGCGGATACCGCTTCGCCTGGGCCCACGGGGGCGAGCTTCCCGCCCTGCTCGTCGCCACCCCGGAAGGCGACGCCATCTGCATGTTCGCGGCGGCCAAGGGGGCGGTCTACGCCTACGACCTCTTCGAGGCGGACCCCCCGGACGTGACCCCCCTGCGCGTGCACGTCCTCCGCGGCGGCAACCTGCCCGCCGGCTGGCGGAAGGTCCGGTAGGCCCCCCTTACAATCGGAACATGATCGGCGTCGTCCTCGTCGGGGCCACGGGCAGCATCGGCCGCTCCACCCTGGACGTGGTCCGCGCGCTCGGCCCCGGGGCGCGGCTGGTCGGCGCGTTCGCGGGGCGGAACGCGGACGGGCTCGCGGCGATCCGGCGGGAGTTCGGGCCGCGCTACTGCGCCGCGATCGGGGGGGGCTCCGGGGGCCCGCTCGAGGAGGCGATCGCCGACCCGGAGACCACGGTCGTCGTCTCGGCGGCGGCCGGCGCAGCCGGGCTCCCGGCCTCGCTCCTCGCGGTGCGGCACGGACGGCGTCTCGCGCTCGCGAACAAGGAGTCGATGGTGATGGCCGGGCCGCTCCTGCTGCGCGAGGCGGCGCGCACCGGCGCGGAGATCGTGCCGGTCGACTCCGAGCACAGCGCGATCTTCCAGGCGCTCCGCGCGGGCCGGCGCGAGGAGATCCGCAAGGTGATCCTCACCGCGTCCGGCGGCCCGTTCCGCACGTGGCCCGCCGAGCGGATCGCGGAGGCGACGCCCGCCGACGCGCTGCGCCACCCGACCTGGTCGATGGGACGGAAGATCTCGATCGACTCCGCGACGCTCATGAACAAGGCGCTCGAGCTCATCGAGGCGCACGCGCTCTTCGGGCTCGCGCCGGAAGAGATCGAGGTCGTCGTCCACCCGCAGTCGATCGTCCACGGGATGGTCGAGTTCGTGGACGGCTCGGTCGTCGCGCAGATGGGGAAGCCCGACATGCGCCTCCCCATCCAGTACGCGCTCTCCTGGCCCGAGCGGCGCGGCCCCTCGTTCGCGCGCTTCGACGTGAGGGACTTCGCGTCGCTCACGTTCGAGGCGCCCGACCGCGTCCGCTTCCCCGCGCTCGACCTGGGGGAGCGGGCGGTGCGGGCGGGCGGCACCGCCGGCGCGGTCCTGAACGCCGCCAACGAGGTGGCCGTGGAGCGGTTCCTCGAGGGCGAGATCCGGTTCCCGGACATCTGGAGGACGGCCGAGGCCGTCCTCTCCCGGGCGCGGATCGTGCCCGACCCCGAACTTCAAGACATCCACGCGGCGGACCTCGCCGCCCGGGAGGAAGCAAGGAAGTGGCCCACCTGATGCTCGCCGCGTTCGACCCGCTCGGGGTGCTGATGACGATCATCGGCCTCGGCGGCCTCATCTTCTTCCACGAGCTCGGCCACTTCCTCGCGTGCCGCCTCACCGGCACGCGCGTCGAGGCCTTCAGCATCGGCTTCGGCAGGGAGATCTTCGGCTGGACCCGCAAGGGGACGCGCTACCGGGTCGGCATGGTCCCGCTCGGCGGCTACGTGAAGATGGCGGCCGAGAACCCGGGAGAGAAGGGCACCGGCGCGCCCGACGAGTTCCCCAACAAGCCCTTCTCCGCGCGCCTCTTCATCATGAGCGCGGGCGTGCTCTTCAACCTGATCCTCGCCTTCGCGCTCTTCGTCTGGGCGTTCGGGATCGGGGTGCCGCTCCAGTCGGCGCGGATCGGCTCCGTCCTGCCGGGCGGCGCGGCCTGGAAGGCCGGGCTGAAGCCGGGCGATCTCGTGACGCACGTGGACGGCCGCGAGGTCCTCGACTACATGGACCTCGCGAGCAGCGCGCTCGCGGGCCCCGGCCCCATCGTCTTCACGGTCGAGCGCGACGGAACGCGGCTGGAGATCCCCGTGCACCCCGGCCAAGCGGGCGCCGACCTCCCGCTCGGCATCCTTCCCGCGGTGAACGAGGAGGCGGCCGACGTGACGAAGGACTCCCCGATCGCGGAGGCGGGCGGGAAGGCGGGCGACGTGGTCGTCGCGATCGACGGCAAGCCCGTGCCGACGGCACACGCCATCGAGGAGATGCTCACCGAGGCGGCGAAGGCGGCCGCGCCCGGCGCGGAGACGATGGAAGCGACCGTGCGCGTCCGCAGGCAGGGCGGCGCGGAGGAGGACCTCCGCGTGACGGTGCCCCTGGCGCCCATGATCGGCATCACGCCGTTCAAGGGGGCGGAGAGCACGCTCGTGATCCCGCAGCCGGACAGCGCGGCCTCCAGGGCGGGCATCGAGGAGGGCGACCAGATCGTCTCGGTCGCCGGCACGCCGGTCTCCTCGTTCGGGGACATCTCGAAGGCGATGCGCGCGAACGGCATCCGTCCCGTCGCGCTGGAGATCCGCCACGGCGACAAGACCGTGACCGTCGAGGTCACCCCGGCGGCGCGGCCCGGGGATCTCGGCTACGCCCGCGAGTTCGCCCAGACCGTGCACCGGGAGCGGAACGTGTTCCGCGCGATGGCGCTCGGATGGAGGCGCACGACGCGGTTCATCGAGATGGTGCTCCTGACCGTCAAGGGCCTCGTCACGCGCCACGTCTCCACGGACGCCATCGGCGGGCCGATCGCGCTCGTGACCGCGACCTACAACATGGCCGACCAGGGCTGGGGGCTCTACCTCCAGATCCTCGGGCTCATCTCGGTCAACCTCGCGATCCTGAACCTGCTCCCGATCCCCGTGCTCGACGGCGGGCAGATCGTCCTCCTCTGCGCCGAGAAGCTCCGCGGCAAGCCGCTGCCGGAGCGCGTCGTCGGCTGGCTCCAGATGGCGGGCCTCGTGTTCATCCTTGGCCTTCTCGTCCTCGCGTTCAAGAACGACATCGCGCGGATCCTCAAGTAGGACCCTTGCCTCTTCCGCCGCTCCTCCGGATCGCGCGTCCCGCGCTCGCGCCGACCGCCGCGGCGGACATCCTCGCGGGCGCGGCGTTCGCCGGCGGAGGCCCGCCGCTCCGCGTCGCCGCCGCGGCGGGCGCCGCCGTCTGCATCTACATGGGCGGGATGGTGCTCAACGACCTCTGCGACCTGGCGATCGACCGCGAGCGCGAGCCCCTTCGGCCGCTGGTGAAGGACCCCGGTCTCGTGCCGCGGGCGCGCGCGCTCGCCGCGGCGCTCTTCGTCGCGGGCCTAGCGCTCGGCGCGGTCGCGGGCCTCTTCCTCCACGCGCTCGTCGTGGCGGTCGTCGCGGCGGCGTACGACCTCGGTCTCAAGCGCACGTTCCCGGCGGACGCGCTCGCGATGGGCGGCGCGCGCGCCGCGAACCTCTCGATGGGGCTCGCGGCCGGCGGCTACGGCGCCCCGATGCCCGCGCTCGCCTACGCGGCCGGCTACCTCGTCTTCATCGGCGCGGTGAGCGGGGCGAGCCGCGCCGAGGACATGGAGCCGCGCGAGACGCGCCGCCTCGCGCTCTGCTTCGCGGGGGTCGCGCTCCTCGCCGGCTACGGGGCGCTCGCGTTCGCCGCGGGCCCCCTGGCCCTCCTCCCCGTGCCCCTCCACCTCATCGCGCTCGTGGCGGCGATCCGCGCCGGGACGCGCCCCGCGGCGAAGGCGCTCGTGTTCCGGTCGCTGCTCCTCATCTACGGCGTGCACGCCGCCGTGCTCGCGGGCGCCGGGGAGACCGGCGGGCTGGCGGCGCTCGCCGCCTGCGCGGCGGCGACCTTCTTCATTTTGGCGCCAGCACGGAGCGGCCCTTCAGGACGTTCCCCTTCTTCCGCTCCGGGTACTTCCGCTGGAGGTAGCGCAGAAGCTCCTGGTACTTCGGGTCGTCGCGGATGAACGAGAGGTCGCCGTCCTCCTCCATCCACTTCCAGTCGCCGTAGTTGAACTCCTCGATCGCCTGCGCGAGGAACTGCACCGCCTCCCGCCTGAAGATCCCGCGCATGCGCGCGTCGCGCGTCTCCGCGGCGCGCGTGGAGAAGCTGCAGGCGACGTTGTACGCGACGATCGCCTTGTTCGGCGACCAGTCGAGGATCCGGAGGTAGTAGTCCACGCCCTCGTCGTGCCTCCCCACGCGGATGCACGCGAACGCGAGGTCCCACATCGCATCGAGCTCCTCGACGCCGCTCAGCCTGCCCGCGTCGAGCTTGTGCCGAAGATCGTTGATGTAGCGCTGGGCCGGACCGGGAACCCCGAGATCGTGAAGGCTGAAGGCGATCGACGGCGCGAGCTCCTCCCGCTCGAAACGGACGTCGCTCCCGCGCGTCCCGCTGAGCGCGTTGCAGAGGTCGAGCAGGCGCGCGATGGTCGCGCGGTCGTCCCTCTCGACGACCTCGCCGATCCCGTAGGCCGTGAGGCCGCGGAGCTCCTGCGGGTCGAACGCGAGAAGTCCCGGGTGGATGCCGCGATAGGGGCCGGCCGCGCCCTCGCCGGGCATGGAGACCGCGCGGTCCATCAGGATGTCGAGGAGGATCGGGACCGCGCGCGGCCCGAGGTCCTTCACGCGCTTGAACTGGCCCGCGTAGTGCCCGGTCGGCCCCGACGTCGACTTCAGCCGCGCGAGCTCGTCCTCGACGCGGTAGCGGAAGCGGAGATCGTCGAGCGCCTTCGCCCGCGCCGACGGGAGCCCCTCCGGATCCGGGGCGAAGAGCGACGTCTCGCCGCCCTCCGCGAGGCCGTCGAGCAGCGCGCGGAAGACCTCTTCCGGGGCGTCCTTCGCCCGCTCCAGCGCCACCTCGGCGGCGTGCCGCGTGCCGGCCGCGCCGAGCGCGCGCACGAGCAGGCACCGCCCCTCGAGGTCGAGCCGGTCCCACAGCGCCGCGACGCCGAACGGGTCGGTGCGCGCGATCTCGCGGGCGCTCTTCTCCGCGCTCTCGCGGGCGCCGCGGCCGGGGGAAAGCAGCCCCTCGCGGACCGCCTCGAAGCCCGTATCGGGCGCCTCCGCGAGGGCGGGGGCGGCCAGAGCGGCCAGAAGGAGGGGGGTCCAGGGGGCGCGCACGACGTGCCTAGTCTACGTCACCGGGCCTCGCCGGCCGGACCGGTCCCGGGGATCCGCCTAAAGTCCACCCATCGGAAACGTCGACGGGACGGACGGAAGCCATGAGCTCCCTTTTCGACAAGATCGGTGCCGAGCTGAGACGGGGCCTCGTCCAGATCGTGGCCCTCTCGCTCCTGAGGGAACGCCTCTACGGCTACCAGATCGTGAAGATCCTCGCGGCCGCGGGCCTCGAGACGGAGGAGGGCACCCTCTATCCGCTCCTGCGCCGGCTCGAGTCGCAGGGGCTTCTCCTGTCGGAGTGGGACACGCAGGGCAGCCGCCCGCGCAAGTACTACGAGCTCTCGCCGGAGGGGCGCGCGGCGCTCCCGAGGCTCGAGGAGGTGTGGCGCGACATCACCGGCGCGGTCGGCAAGATCCTTGAAAGCGACTCTCCCGCGGTGCTCGCGGAAGCGGAGGCGAAATGACCGAGGGCGTGGAGCAGAGGGTCCAGCGCTGGCTGGACGAGGCGGCGACGGCCATGGGCGGAAGGCCCGAGGGCCGGCGCGACGCCCTGCTGGAGCTCGAGGCGACGATCTTCGACCGCGTCGACGAGAAGACGCGGGAGGGGAAGCTGCCCGACGAGGCGGTCGAGGACGTCCTCAACGCGCTCGGCGACCCGGCCGAGGTGGGAAGCACCTTCCTCCCCCCGGCCCCCCTCCTTCCGCCGTCGCAGGCGCGCTCCTACCTCCTGCACACGGCCGTCGTCTTCGTCGCCCACTTCCTCGTGGTCGTCGGCGCGACCGTCGCGGAGCACCCGTTCGCGCTCGGCCCCGTCCGCATCCTGCCGATCGACAACCCGCGCAACGTGCTCGACCTGCTCGTGCGGGGGCTCGGCACGCTCTTCTTCGACGCGGGCGCGGTGCTCGCCGGGTACGTGCTGCTGTCGCGCCTCGGGCGCCTCTCCCTCCTCCGGCGCGTGACGCTCGGGGCGCGGTTGGACGCGCGGCGCTGCGTGCAGAACGCGTGCTTCCTCGGCCTCGTGTTCCTCGTCGCGAACTTCTTCCGCGACAACCTGCTCGCGCTCTACCTGCCTGGGCCGGACGGCGTCACCCAGATCCCGTTCGCGGGGCCGGGGATCACGAGCAACCTGATGCTCCTCGACATCTGGATCGTCACCGCGATCGCGCGGGAGCTCTTCTACGCGAAGCGCGGCGAGCGCCGGATCACGCTCGTCCTGGACGTGGTCTCGAACCTCTTCGGCCTCTTCGCGCTGCTGCGCATCGTCGCGACGGGCAGCCTCGTGGACCTCTCGCTGGCGCAATCCGTCCTCGGCCTCAACGCGGACGGCGTGGGCGCGCTCCTGAACACGGTCTTCGTGCTGCTCGCGCTCGTCGCGGCGGCGATCCTCGCGGGCCGCGTCGTCCGCCGGTCGTGGCGGCTGAAGCTCCTCCACCGCTGAGCGCTGGCTACCGGAGGCGCAGGCGCGCGAACTTGCGCTTGCCCGCGCGGAGCACCTGGCCGTCGCGCGGCTTCACGGCGGCCAGCGGGTCAGAAAGCCGCTCCGCCTCCAGCGTCACCGCGCCCTGCTCGATGAGGCGCCGCGCCTCGCCGCCCGACATCGCGAACACGGTCCGGACGAGCGTGGTCGCCGTCCACTCCGCCCTCGCGCCGATCCCGTGCTCCGGGATGTCCTCGGGCAGCTCGCGGTCGCGGAAGACGCGCTCGAACTCCTCGCGCTCCGCGCGCGCGGCCTCCGCGCCGTAGTGGCGCGCGACGAGCGCCTCGGCCATCGTCTTCTTCGCCGACCAGATGTCGCCCGCGAGCAGGCGGTCGATCTCCCCGTCCGCCACGTCGGTGGCGAGGCGGAAGTACTTCCCGACCAGCGCGTCGGGCACGCGGGTCGCGAGCCCGAACATGTCCTTTCTCGGCGTGTCGATGCCGATCGCGTTCCCGAGGCTCTTCGACATCTTCGCGGAGCCGTCGATCCCCTCGAGCAGCGTGTTGATGACGCACACCTGCGACGGCTGTTCCGCGAACTTCTGTAGGGTCCGGCCGACGTTCAGGTTGAACGTCTGGTCGGTCCCGCCGAGCTCGACATCGGACTTCACCACGACGGAGTCGTAGGCCTGGAAGACGCAGTAGAGGAACTCGTGCAGGTGGATCGGCGCGCCTTCCGCGTACCGCTTCGCGAAGCTGTCGCGCTCGAGCATCTGCGCGACCGTCAGCTGGCCCGCGAGCCGCACGATCTCCGCGGGCCCGAGCTTGCCGAGCCACTCGCTGTTCTTCCGCACCTCGGCGCGCGACACGTCGAAGACCTTCCCGATCTGGTTCAGCCACGTCGCGCCGTTCCGCGCCACCTGCTCCGCGGTGAGGATCGGACGCGTCTTGTCCTTCCCGGACGGGTCCCCCACGAGCGCGGTGAAGTCGCCGAGGATGAGGACGGCCGTGTGGCCCAGTTCCTGGAACCGGCCGAGGACCCGCAGCGGGATCTCGTTCCCGATCGTGACGGTCGTGGAGGTGAGGTCGAGGCCGAGCTTCACCCGGAGGGGCCGCTTCGCCGCGAACAGGCGGTCCAGGTCCTTCTCCGAGGGGAAGACGCTCTCCACGGTCCGCGCCAGCCGGCCGAAGGTGTCCCGCCATGCCATGTCGCGCGATTCTACGCCGGCAGAGCTTGTGAAGAAGCCCCGGCGTCGGCCAGCGGGGGCTTCGCGAGCTCCCAATCGAGGGGGTTCCGGGGGCCGTCCCCCGGGCCCCCCTGCCTTCCTTGCGGACCGCCCTGCAGGTGTCTACGATCCCTGCCCTAACAGAGGAAGAGAACACGGAGGATCTCATGAGGACCGTCATGCTCATGTTCGTGGTCGCGCTCGCGGCGTGCGGGAGCACCAAACCCACCTCGGACTCGGACGCCAAGGCGCTCAACACGGAGTGCGAGGCGGCGATGAAGTCGTTCAAGAGCGAGGACCCCTCGATCGCCAAGTGGTTCGAGACGGCCCACGGCTACGCGATCTTCCCGTCGATCGGCAAGGGCGCCATCGGCATCGGCGGCGCGTACGGCAAGGGCCAGGTCTACGAGCAGGGCAAGCACGTCGGCTACACGACGATCAAGCAGGGCACGATCGGCCTCGCGCTCGGCGGCCAGTCCTTCTCGGAGGTGGTCTTCTTCAAGGACAAGACCGCGCTCGCGGCGTACCAGGAGGGCAACTTCCAGTTCGCGGCCAACGCCTCGGCCGTCGCGGTCAAGTCGGGCGCCGGCGCCACCTCGGACTACAGCGGGGGCGTCAAGGCGTTCGTGCTCGTCAAGGGCGGCCTCATGGCCGACGCCTCGGTCGGCGGCCAGAAGTTCGCCTACGAGGCCAAGTAGCGCTTTCCTTGAAGCGACCGGGGCCGGGGTCTAGGATCCCGGCCCCGCGCATTTCTTGCGGTTTACGGAGGACCCATGCGTCTCTTCTCGATCGCCCTGCTCGCCGCGGCCGTCGGTTGCGGGAGCACGAAGCCCGAGTCGGAGGGCCAAGCCGACACGCTCAACGCGGACTGCCAGGCCGCCATGACGCGCGGCAAGGCCGCGGGCGCGCAGAAGTGGTTCGAATCCGCCTACGGCTACGTCGTCTTCCCCGAGGTCGGCAAGGCCGGCTTCATCGTCGGCGGCGCGCACGGCAGGGGCCAGGTCTACGAGCACGGCAGCATGGTCGGCTACTCGACGATCACGCAGGGAACGATCGGCCTGCAGGCCGGCGCGCAGTCCTTCGCGGAGATCATCTTCTTCAAGGACAAGGCCGCCTTCTCCGCGTTCAAGGAGGGCAACTACGAGCTCGGCGCCGAGGCGACCGCCGTCGCGATCGACAAGGGCGCCTCCGCGGCGGCCGACTACAGCAACGGCGTCGCCATCGTCGTCTTCGGCGAGGGCGGGCTGATGGCCGGCGCCGCGGTCGGCGGCCAGAAGTTCTCGTACGCGGCCAAGTAGCGGCGCGGCCCGCGGGTCGGCGCCGCTCGCGGCGCCGGCCCGCTACCGCGCGCCGGCGAACCGCGGCCCCTCCCCGGGCCCCTCCCCGATCGGCGCGTCGAAGTAGTGCTCCCTTACGCGCGACCACCAGGACCGCCACGCGTTCGCGTCGGTGCCGAGATCCGCGTTCGTCAGGTAGGCGAGCGCGGAGAACGCCGCGAAGTCCATCGGCCCGCCGCCCCGGAGCGACGCGACGAGCGCCTCCACGGCCTCCCGTCGCTCCCCCACCGGCACCAGCGCCGCGGCGGTGAGGAGGTGCGTCGGCGCGCGCGCCTCGATCGCCTGGCGGACCCGGCGCGTCGGATCGTCGGCCAGGTGCTCGAAGTTCGGCCGGAAGGCCCGCAGCGTGCCCGCCCGGATCCGCAGCGCCTCGTAGCGGCGGAGCCCGCCGAGCTCGATCACCGCCGCGCGCATCTGGCCGCTCACGACGTACGTCCGGAACCCGTCGAGCGGACGCTCGTTGCCGGCGTCGTCGACCGTGAAGACGATCTCCGTCGTGGCCCCCGGCGGGAGCTCGAGGTCGCGGCCGAGCGGATGGTGCACCTGCCTCCGCAGCGTCACGACGCGCGCGTTCACGTCGTACTCCGTGCGCACGACGTCGAGGACGAAGAGCGCGGTCGACGGCGGCGTCGGGGGATGGGGGCTGATCCCGCGGGCGGACGCGGGCGCCGGCTTGTCGCGCACGGGGACGCGCACCGTCCGGCGGCCGGGGTTGTGCAGCCGGACGGTGATCCGGACCGGGTCGCCGAACGCGATGGGGTCGCGCTCCGGGACGACCGTCGCGTCGAGCGTGGGGAGCTCGAGCACCGCCTGGTTGAGCCGGCGCATCAGGTCGTCGAGGTCGAGCGCGTCGTCGCCCGAAGGGCCCTCCGCCTTCGCCCCGCGGACCCGGGCGAGGCCCTCCTCGAGGCGGCCGGCGCGGAGATCCTCCGCCGCCGCCTCGATCTCCCGGTCGAACCAGTCGGGGGGCTGCTTCGGCGTCCCGGTCGGCTTCCTCGACGGCTCGAGGATCACGCGGTCCTGCGGCACCGGCTTCGGAGCCGAGCCGCAGGCGGCGGCGAGGAGGGCGGGAAAGAGGAGGAGGCGCCTCACGCGAGGCGCCCCCTCTATCGGGTCCGGTTCACAGGCGCGTCACGCGCCCTCTTCGGGGGCGGGGGCAGGGGGCTCCGGGGGCGGGGAGGGGGATTCCCCAACCTCCCCGGCCGGCGCCTCCCCGGCGGGCTTGTCCGCGGCGGCGGCCTCCCCCTTGGCCTTCTTGGCCTTGGCGGGCTTCTTGGCGGCCGGAGCGCCGGCCTTGCGGACGATCTTCGGCCCGCTCCCGTCGTCGGCGGCGATGAGCGAGAGGCCGATCTTTCGCTCCTCGGGGTCCACCTTGAGGATCGTCACCTCGACCTGGTCGCCCACCTGGACGACGTCCTCGGGCGACTGGATCTTCTTCGTCGAGAGCTCCGAGACGTGCAGGAGCCCCTCGAGGTTCGCCTCGAGCTCGACGAAGACCCCGAAGTTGGTGATCTTCGTGACCGTGCCGACGACCACGTCGCCGACCCGGTAGCGCTCGGCGATCTCGGTCTTCCACGGGTCGGTGCCGAGCTGCTTCATGCCGAGCGAGATCCGCTTCTTCTCCCGGTCCACCGAGAGGACGACGGCCTTGATCTTGTCGCCCTCCTTGATGAGCTCGCTCGGGTGGGTGACCTTCTTGGTCCAGCTCATGTCGGAGATGTGCAGGAGCCCGTCGATGCCCTCCTCCAGCTCGACGAACGCGCCGTAGTTCGTGAGGTTCCTGACCTTGCCCTCGACCGACGTGCCGGGGGGGTACTTCTCCTCGACCAGGTCCCACGGGTTCACCTCGGCCTGCTTCATGCCGAGGCCGATCTCCTGCTTCTCCTTGTTGATCTCCAGGATGACGACCTCGACCTCGTCCCCCACCTTCACGACCTCGGACGGGTGGTTGACGCGCCGGGTCCAGCTCATCTCGGAGACGTGCACGAGGCCCTCGAGGCCGTTCTCGAGCTGCACGAACGCGCCGTAGCTCGTCACGTTCGTGACCTTGCCCTTCACCTTCGAGCCGACCGGGTACTTGAGCTCCAGCTCGTCCCAAGGCGACGGGAGGCGCTGCTTCAGGCCGAGCGCGATCCGCTCCTTGTCGCGGTCCACGCGCAGGACCATCACCTCGATCTCCTGGTCGATCGAGACCGCCTCCGACGGGTGGTTGATGCGCGTCCAGCTCATGTCGGTGATGTGGAGGAGGCCGTCGATGCCGCCGAGGTCGACGAACGCGCCGAAGTCGGCGATGTTCTTCACGACGCCGTGGCGGATCTCGCCCTCCTGGATCTCCTCGAGCAGCTTCTTCTTCGCCGCCTCGCGCTGCTCCTCCACGAGCTTGCGCCGGGACACGACGATGTTCATCCGCTGCTCGTCGATCTTGATGATCCGGGCCTCGATCTCCTTGCCGATGTACTCGCTGATGTCGGCCGTGCGCCGGAGCGAGACCTGGCTCGCCGGCAGGAAGACCGGCACGCCCACGTCGACCAGCAGGCCGCCCTTGATCTTCCGCTGGACGACGCCGCGCACGACGTCGCCCTCCTTGTGCGTCTTCAGGATCTCGTTCCACGCGCGGATCCGGTCCGCCTTGCGCTTCGAGAGCCGGATCATGCCCGTCTGCTCGTCGATCTCGTCGAGCAGCACCTCGATCTCGTCGCCGACGTCGACGTCCGCGTGCTCCCCGAACTCGTGGAGCGGGATCACGCCCTCGGACTTGTAGCCGATGTCGATGATCACTTCCTGGTTGACGACGTTCAAGACCTTGCCCTTGAGGATCGTCTCGGGCTCGAACTCGCGGACCGAATCCTCGTATTGCCGTTCGACGTCCTGCGCCGGAAGGTCGGCGAAGGCCTCGATGACCTTCTGCTCGAGCTCCTCCAGGGGCAGGTCGTACTTGCGAACGACGTCGATGCCTCGTGCCATGGGGTTTCCCTTCGTCTTGCGGGGGCCTTGCCGCATGACCCCGGCCGCCGGCGCGCCTGCGCCGGGCCGGGATCGCCGCCCTAGCCGTTCTCTCCCGCGGCGGACCCTCCGCCGCGCCGGAGCCGCTCCCTTACGAGCGCCTCCACCTTGCCCACCACCTGCTCGATGGTGAGGTTCGTCGTGTCGATCAATGTCGCGTCCTCGGCCTTCACGAGAGGCGAGTCCTCCCGCGTGCTGTCGAGCCGGTCGCGCTTCGCCAGCTGGCCCTTGTACTCGTCCGCCGAGAACTCCGGCACCTGCCTGTGGCGCCGGCGCGCCCGCTCGTCCAGCGCGGCGTCGAGGTAGACCTTCACGGCCGCGTGCGGGAAGACCACGGACCCGATGTCCCTGCCCTCCGCGACGAGCCGCCCCTTCACCGCGCGCTGCTTTCCCTGCACCACGCGGCGCACGCGCGGCACGGCCGACACCCGGCTCACTTCCGCCGTGACGGCCGCCGAGCGGATGTCTCCCGTGACGTCCACGCCGTGGACGAGGAGCCGGTCGCCGTCGAGGACCAGTCCCTCGGCGGCGCGCCCCATCTCCTCCTCGGACGCGTCTCTCTTGTCAATGCGGAGCAGGTAGGCCGTGACCGCGCGGTACATCGCCCCGGTGTCGAGATAGCGGAAGCCAAAGAGCTTCTCGGCGACCCGCCGGGCCACCGTGCTCTTGCCGGCGCCCGCGGGGCCGTCGATCGCAACCACGAAGTCCTCTGACATCTGCTCCGAGCAAACCCGCGATTCTCGCTGGTTTTTCGCTGCGGGGCAAGGTTACGGACCTGACGCGAGGGCGGGGCCCCCGAAGCCCCCCTGCCTCCGCCGCCCCTACCGGAACTTCCGCAGGAGCAGCTCGCCGTTTCGTCCCACGAGGTAGACCGCCTCGCGGTTCCAGTCCCCGAGCGTCAGGAACTCCCCCGTTCTCCCCCCGGGGAGGCCGATGCGATAGCGCGCGGCGCGGTGCACGTGGCCGCACACGACCGCGTCGTGGCCGGCGAGGAGGTGCGACCGCACCCGCGAGAAGTCGACGGCCGTCTCCTGGCGCGGCTTTCGGGCGACCACGCGGGCCGAGAGGCGCCGGAACCCCCGCGAGAGGAACGTCGAGAGCTCCAGCGGCATCGACGAGAACGCCGCGCGCACGGGAAGCGAGCGGCCGATGCTCCGCACCCGGCGGTAGGCGCGGTCCCCCGTGCACAGCAGGTCGCCGTGCGTGACGAAGAGCCTTCTCCCCTGCGACTCGACCGTCATCTCCTCGGGGAGGCGCCGCGGCGGCGGCCCGCCGTTCACGCGCGCGTCGAAGTTGAAGTCGCGGTTGCCCGCGATGTAGTGCACCTTGAGCCCCGCGTGCGTCACCTCGCGGAGCTTCTCGAGGATCGGCACGACGTAGGGGAGCCGCGTCTGCTTCGGCCCGACCCACAGGTCGAAGATGTCGCCGAGGAGGAAGAGGCGCCCGCCCTCCTCCTTGACCTCGTCGAGGAAACCCAGGAAGCGCGCCGAAACCCGGGGGTTCTCCGCCGCGAGGTGGACGTCGGATGCGAAGTAGTCGACGTCCTTCACGCGTCCTCGCCCGTGATGTTCAGCTCGCGCATCTTCTCCCACAGGTTCTTACGCGATATCCCCAGGATCTTCGCGGTGCGGCCCCGGTGGCTCCCGGTGTGCTTCAGGACTCGCCGGATGTGGGCCGCCTCCGCCTCCCGCACGACGTCGCGCAGCGACCGCTCGACCTGGCCCTCCTCCGCGACCGGCTCCTCCTTCGGTGGGCGCGGGCCGCCGAGCAGGAGGTGCTCGACCTGGAGCTCGGTGCCCCCGCCCGCCATCGCGATCGCCCGGCGCACCGCGTTCTCGAGCTCGCGCACGTTGCCCGGCCAGCCGTGCCGGAGGAGCTTCTCCTCGGTCTGCGGCGAGATCCGGTACGCCCGGCCCTTGCCGTAGATGGCCATGAAGTGCGCCGCGAGGATCGGGATGTCGCTCTGGCGCTCGCGCAGCGGCGGGAGCGTGATCGGCACGACGTTCAGGCGGTAGAAGAGGTCCTCCCGGAACTCGCCGTCCTCGACCGCGGACTGGAGGTCGACCTTGGTCGCGGCGACCACGCGCACGTCGACGTGCAGCGTCTTCTCGCCGCCGAGCCGCTCGAGCGTGCGCTCCTGGAGGACGCGCAGCAGCTTCACCTGCGTCTCGACCGGCACGTCGTCGATGTCGTCGAGGAAGAGCACGCCGCCGTGGGCGCGCTCGAACCGCCCCTGCTTCATCGCCCGGGCGTCGGTAAACGCGCCCTTCTCGTGGCCGAAGATCTCGTCCTCGAGGAGCGTCTGCGGGAACCCCGAGCAGGAGAGGACCACGAACGGCCCGTCGCGGCGTCCCGAGAGCTCGTGGATCATCTTCGCGACGAGCTCCTTGCCGGTGCCGGTCTCGCCCGTGATCAGCACGTCCTCGTCGCTCTCGGCGACGGTGCGGACGAGCGCGAGCACCCTCCGCATCGCGTCGCTCTCGCCCACGATGCGCGCGCGCGCGCGGTCGAGGCCGACCTCCGACTCGAGCGCCTGGACCTTGTTCTTCAGCCTGCGGAACTCGTGGAGGGTCGCGACCTTCCGGATCAGGTCCTCGTTGAAGAACGGCTTCAGGACGTAGTCGTACGCCCCGTGGCGGATCGCCTCGACGGCCGACTCGATGGTCCCGTGCCCCGTGATCACGATCACCGCGGGGGCGGGGTCGAGCGCCTTCGCCTCCTTGAGGAGGCTGATCCCGTCCATGCCCGGCATGCGGATGTCGGTGATGAGCAGGTCGTAGGGGCGCGCCTCGAGTTCGCGGAGCGCCTCCCTGCCGTCGGCCAGGGTCGTCACCTTGTGCCCGGCCTCCACGAGGGCATCCCGCAGGGTCACGGCGATGCTTCTCTCGTCTTCGGCGAGCAGGACGTTCATCGCGGTGGAACGTTAACGCTCGGGGGGCAGCGGTGCAAGGGGCGTCCTCCCTAACTTCCGTTCCCGGGCGGAATTGCGTCATCCGGAGGTCACCGGCGGGCCTGTTCAAGAATCGCAACGCTCCAGTCGATAGGTGTCTGCCCGCCCGAGGGAACGGATGAAAGAGAAGGCCGAGACGATCCTCGTCGTATCGCATGCCGCGGAGGAGCGGGAGCGCCTCGCCACCACGCTCCGGCAGGCGGGCCACGCCGTGCGCGTGGCGGCGAGCGCCGCCGAGGCTCTCGAGGCCTACTCCAAGGAGCCCGCGGCGGTCGTCGTGGCGGACCGGGATCTTCCCGGCTCCGACGGCCGGGCGCTCGCGAACCAGCTCGTCGCGCGCGACGCCGACGCCTCGATCGTCGTCGTCTGCAGCGCGGTGGACCTCGAGGACACGGTCACGCTCATGAAGGCGGGCGCGTTCCACGTCCTCCAGAGGCCGGTCCCTCCCGAGCACCTCCAGGTCGTGGTCCTGAAGGCGCTCGAGCACGGGCGCCTCTCGCACACGAACCGCCGCCTGCGGAGCCAGCTCGACATCTCCGAGAAGCTCGCGATGATCGGGCGCCTCGCGTCCGGCGTCGCCCACGAGCTCAACAACCCCCTCGACGGCGTCCGGCGCTACGTGCGGATGACGCAGGAGGGGCTCGACGCCGAGAAGACGGATCTCTCCGACTACCTCGGGCGCGCGATGAGCGGGCTGTCGCGCATGACGAGCATCGTCCGCCAGCTGCTGACGTTCTCGCGCAACATCGTGATCGAGAACGAGCTCGAGAACCTCCGCACCATGCTCGAGGAGGTGGTCCGGACGCTGACCCCCTCGGGCAGCTCGGGCGCGGCGATCGAGCTGGAGAACCCCTACCTGGACATCCCCGTGCAGCGGGCGCTCTTCCAGGTCTTCGTCAACCTGATCAAGAACGCGCTCGACGCGGTCGAGACGCTCGGGCCGCGCGGCCTCGTCCGCGTGCGCGTCCGCCGCGTGGCCGACCAGGTCGAGGTCGAGGTGGAGGACAACGGGGTCGGGGTCTCCCCCGAAGACCTCCGCCGCGTCTTCGAGCCCTTCTTCACGACGAAGGAGGTCGGCCGCGGCACGGGCCTCGGCCTGCCCATCAGCGCCCGCATCGTCGAGCGGTGCGGGGGCACGATCCGCTTCGAGAGCGAGAAGGGCAAGGGAACGCTCCTGACCGTTACCCTGCCGTTGCGCGTTTCCGCCGCCACGGCGGTTCCGGCCATGCAAGGGACGCAACGATGAGCAAAGCCAACCTGATGATCGTGGACGACGATCCGCTCGTCGCGGACTCGCTCGCCGTCTTCCTGCGCAGCCGGGGCTACGAGGTCGCCGTGCAGACGGATTCCAGCCGGGCCCTCCGCTCGCTCAAGGACGGCGCGCGCGCGGACCTCCTGCTCACCGACGTGAACATGCCCGGCCTCGACGGGTTCGGGCTCCTCCGCGAGGCGCGCAAGGTCGACCCGACGCTGGTCGTCGTCATGCTCACCGGCTACGGCACCATCGAGTCGGCCGTGAAGGCGATGCGCGACGGGGCCGAGGACTACATCACGAAGCCGGTCATCGACGAGGAGATGCTGCTCACGGTCGAGCGCGCGCTCAAGCAGCGCCGCTTGTCCCAGGAGAACGAGCAGTTGAAGCGCCAGCTCACGCGGTCGCTGAAGCTCGAGAACCTGATCGGCGCCGACCACCGGATGCGGAAGATCTACGAGACGATGGCGACGGTCGCGGCGACGCGGGCCACCGTCCTGATCACCGGCGAGAGCGGCACGGGAAAGAGCATCATCGCCCGCGCGATCCACCACGCCTCGCCGCGGCGCGACAAGCCGTTCGTCGAGGTCAACTGCGGCGCGCTGCCCGAGGGGCTGCTCGAGAGCGAGCTCTTCGGCCACCGGAAGGGCGCGTTCACGGGCGCCGAGGCCGACCGGCTCGGCAAGTTCCTCCGCGCCGACGGCGGCACGATCTTCCTCGACGAGATCGCGACCGCGTCGCCCTCGTTCCAGGTGAAGCTCCTCCGCATCCTCCAGGAGCGGCGTTTCGAGCGCGTGGGCGACGACGAGTCGGTCCAGGTCGACGTCCGCGTGATCCTCGCGACGAACGTCGACATGAAGGACGCGGTCGACCGCGGCGTCTTCCGCGAGGACCTCTACCACCGCATCAACGTCGTCAACATCCACATCCCGCCGCTGCGCGAGCGCCGCGGCGACATCCCGCTGCTCGCCGACCACTTCCTCCGCCGCTACGCCCGCGAGAACTCGAAGGACATCGCCGGCATCTCCGACGAGGCGATGTCCAAGCTCGTCGCCTACGAGTGGCCGGGCAACGTCCGCGAGGTGGAGAACGCGATCGAGCGCGCGATCGTCCTCACCCGGGCGAACCTGCTCGGCGTCGACGACTTCCCGCCCGAGATCAGCGGTCAGCAGGCTTCGAGCGGGGGCACGCACACGTTCGACTTCCGCCCGGACGGCCGCACGATCGTGCCGCTGAAGAAGGCGCTCGAGGGGCCGGAGAAGGAGATCATCGCCGCGACGCTCGCGTCGGTGAACTGGAACCGGCAGAGGGCCGCGAAGCTGCTCGACATCAACCGCACGACGCTCTTCAACAAGATGCGGAAGTACGGGCTGCTCGACATCAAGCGCGGCGGCAAGCGGCGCGACGAAGTCCCCGGGTAGGGCCGCGAGGTCCGCGAAGCGGGCCCCCCGGGCAGCGGCCCCCGCCGCGTCGACCACGCTCCCCCGGACCCCTACAGCCTCCCGGCTGCAACCTGGAGCCTCAGTACGCGAGCGGCGCCTCGAAACGGAGCGCGGCCGTCGCCTTGTCGGAGCGGATGACCACGGCGTCGGTCGCCATGACGAGCGTATCCTCGGTGTGGGGCCCGAGAACCCGCGCGAACAGCTGCACCTCGCACTTGTCCCCCACCCGGAGGCCGTGCGGGCTGTGGGCCGACAGGGAAAGCCCCGATGCGCTCACGTCCTCGGTCGTCACGTCCGCGATGACGCGTTTGGTCCGCGCGCATCGCAGCGAGAGACGATACCGGAACAGGTGTCGATAGTCCCTGCGCCGCTCCATGGTCCGGGGTCCTCGGAAGCAAACCCGGGGCCGCAAGCCTCGGATCGCTTGGCATCGCGCCGCGCCGGGCCCCGCGTCCAAGAAAGTCGTCACCGACCGTAGAACGAACGTACGGACGAAACCACGCGCTCGCGGTCCGCGGCCGTCAGGTGGGCGTGCACCGGGAGCGCGAGCACCTCCCCCGCGGCCCTCTCCGCCACCGGGAACTGTCCCGCCCTGAAACCCAGGTTCGCGAGCGCCGGCTGCAGGTGGAGCGGCTGGGGGTAGAAGACGTTGCTCTGGATCCCCTCGCGCGCGAGGTGCGCCTTCAGGTCGTCCCGGCGCGCCGCGCGCACGACGTACTGGTGGTAGACGTGCCGGCCCTCCGCGGGCCGCGGCGGCGGCACGACGCCGTCGATCCCGCGCAACGCGTCGTCGTAGTAGCGCGCGTTCTCCTCGCGGCGCGCCTGCCACGCCTCGAGGCGCCCGAGCTTCACCCGCAGGACGGCGGCCTGGATCGCGTCGAGCCGCGAGTTCCGGCCCAGGCGCTCGTAGTGGTACGTGCGGCTGCCCTCGCCGCGCACCTCGCCGTGGGCGCGGAGGCTCTTCGTGAGCGCCGCCGCCGCGTCGTCGCCGGTCGTCACCGCGCCCGCGTCGCCGACGGCGCCCAGGTTCTTCGTCACGTAGAAGCTGAACCCGGCGAGGTCGCCGAGCGTCCCGACCTTGCGCCCGCGGCAGGTCGCGCCGATGGCCTGCGCCGCGTCCTCGACGAGCGCCGCGCCCCTGACCCGCAGCGCGTCCGTGTCCGCGCAGCGGCCGTAGAGGTGCACCGGCATCACGGCGACCGTCCTCTGCCCCGCCGCGGCGCGCACCGCCTCGGGCGACAGGTTGAAGCTTCCCGCGTCGATGTCGGCGAACCTGAGCGTGTGCCCCGCGAGGAGCACGGCCTCCGCGGTGGCGAAGAAGGTGAACGGCGACGTGATGACCTCGCCCGCCCCCGAGCGGTGGCGCACGACCTCGAGCGCGATGATGAGCGCGTCGGTGCCGCTGTTCACGCCGATCGCGTGCCTCGCGCCCGTCGCCGCGGCGAACTCCTTCTCGAAACGCTCGACGTGCGGGCCGAGGACGAACGCGCCGGAGTCGAACACCTCGCGGATCGCGGCGTCGATCTCCTTCCGTATCTCCTCGTGCTGGGACTTGACGTCGACGAGCTGTACGGGATTCACGACGGGATCATACCTAGGAGGAGAAGGGGCGCGGGGAGGAGGAACCCGCGGGCTACAGCCGCACGGGCGCGCCGCCGCTCCGCATCGACTCCTGCGCGGCGGCGAGGATCTTGACGACCCTGATCCCCTCCTCCCCCCCGGTGCGGGGCGGGCGATTGTGCCGCACGCAGTCGACGAAGTGCGCGATCTCGACGGCGAGCGGCTCCGTCGCCGGGAACGACGGGAGGAAGATGTCACCCGTGCGGAGCGAGAGGTTCTCGCCGTACACCCAGGTGCCGTTCGGCGCCTCGACGGCGCTGTCGAACACGCGCACCTTCTCGCGCGGCTCCATATCGTCGAAGACCGCCATCTTGCGCTCCCCCACCACGGTGAGACGCCGCACCTTGTGCGGGTCGAGCCACGAGAGGTGGAGGTGGCCGATGCCGCCGCCGGGGAAGCGGAGCGTGAGGAAGGAGAGGTCCTCGATCCCCTCGCGCACGAACGCGGAGCCCTGCGCCGCGACCGAGAGGGGCATCTCGCCGAAGAGCTCGAGCATGATCGAGAGGTCGTGGGGCCCGAGGCTGAAGAGGACGTTCTCGTCGGTGCGGAGCTGCCCGAAGTTCAGGCGCTGCGCCGCGACGCACCGGATCCTCCCGAGCTCCTGGCGCGCGACCTTGAGCATCACCTCGACGGCCGGGTGGTAGCGGAGCAGGTGGCCCACCTGGAGCACGACGCCATGCCGCTCCGCGGCCTCGACCGCGCGGCGCGCGTCCGCGACGGAGAGCGCGAGCGGCTTCTCGACGAGGACGTGCTTCCTCGCGGCGGCGGCCGCCTCGACGAGGGCGGCGTGCCCGGCGGCGTCGGTGGCGACGAGGACGGCGTCCACGTCGTTCCGCGCGAGCACGTCCATGGCGTCGTCGTAGACCTCGGCGCCCGGGTGGCGGGCGGCGGCGACGCCGCGCCGCCCCGCGTCGGCCTCGGCGATGGCGACGAGCCTCGCGCCGGGCGTGGCATCCGCCACGCGGACGACGTGCCGTCCCCAGGTCCCGTACCCGAGCGCGCCCAGCCGGATCATGGACGGGGAAAGGTCGCCCGGCCGCGTCACGCTCAGGTCACGGGAGGACGCGTGCCCCCGGAACCCCCTCACATACGAGGAAGCGCGCGCCGGCCGGCGGCCTGCCGCGCAAGGCCGCCTCAGAGGCTCTTCCGGTACCACTCGAGCGTGGTCTTCAATCCGTCGAGGACCGAGACGCGCGGGCGGAAGCCGAGCATCTCCTGCGCCTTCGTCACGTCCGCCAGCGAGTGGCGGATGTCGCCGGGCCGCGCCTCCTCGTACTTCGGCTGGATCTCCTTGCCGAGGAGCGAGTTGAGCATGTTCACGAGCCCGTTGACCGTGATCCGGCTGCCCGTCGCGATGTTGAAGAGCTCGCCCTCGGCCTTCGGCGCGATGCACGCCGCCTTGATCGCCTCGACCATGTCCGAGACGTGGAGGAAGTCGCGGCTCTGCTTGCCGTCCCCGCTGATCACGGGCGGCTTCGCCTCGAGCAGGGTGACGATGAACCGCGGCACGACCGCGCCGTGCGGGCTCGACGCGTCCTGGTAGGGGCCGTAGAGGTTGAACGCGCGGAGGATCACCGTCTGGAGCCCGTAGGTGCTGAAGAACACCTTGCACTGCTGCTCGCCCGCGATCGTGCTGACCGCGTAGGGCGAGAGCGGCATCTCGTTCATCGTCTCGACCTTCGGCAGCGCGGGGCTCTCGCCGTAGGCCGTCGCCGAGCCGACGTGGACGAACCGCTTCACCTTGGCGTCGCGCGCGGCGATGAGCGCGTTCAAGGTCCCCATCCCGTTGATCTGGAGCGACTCCTCGGGGTCCTTCACGGACTTGAGCACGGAGGGCTGGCCCGCGAGGTGGATGACGAAGTCGTGCCCCTTGACGTGCTTCCGGAGGGATTTGAGGTCGAGGACGTCGTCCTCGATGACCCGCGTGTCCTTGGGGAGGTCGCGGAGGTTCTTCTTCTTGCCGGTCGAGAAGTTGTCGAGGATCGTGACCTTCTCGCCGCTGGCGCAGAGTTGGGACACCAGGTTGGTGCCGATGAACCCGGCGCCCCCGGTGACGAGGTACTTTGCCGTCATCTGGCCGTTTGTTTCGCCCGCCGCCTTGGAAGGAGGAGCGGGTTCTACGAAAGTCCGCGGCAAACTGTCAAGAAACAACGACGCTTCCGGGGATTCAGGGGGGGGCGGGGGGCCGGGACCGCGCTTCGGGTTCCGGCGACCCCTGAGCCCCGGCTGGGCCTCGGGCGGACGGGTTCGAGTCGACGGGGCGCAAGATCAGGTAAGCCCGGCGGGGTCGAGCAGCCCGGCGCGGGGCTCAAGAGGATCGTCGGGAAGGACCCGGACCTGCTCAAGGACCTGCGCGCGCCGGTCGAGCCGACGGCATCCGGGAACCCGGTCGCCGCCCCTGTGGTGCAGCAAGAGCCTCCGGCATCTCGCTGACGAGCTTCAGTCCATGGGACACGAGTCAGCTACGGGACGGTCGCCGTCGTGCTCCGCGACGCGGGGTACACCCTGCAGAGCAACCGCAAGGCGCAGAAGGGCCACAGCTACACGGCTCGCGACGCGCAGTTCCGGTACATCGGTACATCAACGACTGCGCGGTGGGCTTCCAGCGGAAGAAGCAGCGGTCATCTCCGTGGATTTCAAGAAGAAGGAGCTGGTCGGTAACTTCAAGAACGAGGGCCGCGAGTGGCGGCCGAAGGGGAGCCCCGAGCGCGTCAAGGTCCACGACTTCATGGTGAAGGAGGACGGGAAGGCGATCCCCTACGGCATCTACGACCTCACCCGCAACAAGGGCTACGTCCGCGTGGGCATCGACCACGAGACCGCGAGCTTCGCGGTGCGGACGATACGGCGCTGGTGGCAGCTCATGGGGAAGCGCGCCTACCCGAAGGCCAGGTCGCTCATGATCACGGCCGACGGCGGAGGGAGCAACGGCCCGCGGATCGCGCTCTGGAAGTGGGAGCTCCAGCGGCTCGCCGACGCGACCGGGCTCGCGATCACCGTCTGCCACTTCCCGCCCGGGACGAGCAAGTGGAATAAGATCGAGCACCGGCTCTTCTCCTTCATCAGCGCGAACTGGCGGGGAAGGCCGCTCACGAGCCTCGTCGCGATCGTGAACCTGATCGCGGCGACGCGGACGAGGACCGGGCTGCACGTGCGCGCGGAGATCGACAAGGGCCGCTATCCGATGGGCGTCGCGGTGCCCCCGCGGGAACTCGCCAAGATCCGGCTCAGGAAGCACGACGTGCACGGGGACTGGAACTACACGATCTCGCCACACAGGTTCGGCGCGCGGCCGTGATGCCTGCCCCTGTGGCGACGCGTCACGAATTGCCCAAGTACCTTGAGCGGAGGAAGTCCCGTGCCGACTTTCCAAACTCCGTTCTCACAAGTCGGCCTGCATCCCAGATGGCGACGATAGGAGTCTGCCCCGCGCCACGCCGGATCAACGCATCAAGGGCTGGGGGGTATCCGGGTCCCGAGATGTCAAGCAACTCGATCTCCTCATCGGTCTGCTTGCTGAGCGCGCCGCCCACTTCGTCGAGGATCTCCAAGTCTGCCCCAGAATAGGCAGCCGCCACTCCTATCATCACATGCCTTCCCGAGACCGGCGGCCAGGGTCGAGACGTATCCAGAAGTTTCAAACCGTGCTCTCGCACAACGAGCGGGAAGTGGCGCCGCGCCCATTGCTGGGCATCGCCCGGACCTTTCACGCCCCGGTCAGCGAACTCTCCATACCGCAGCAGCTCAGCGAACTTCATGGAGCCTCCAGCCTCGCACGACGGGCCTACTTCGTAAAGTAGACTTGTCCATCGACGATCCACTGTCCTCCCGGGCGGAGTACTCGGATCACCTCGCTCGGAACGACGCCCGGGCCGAATATCGTCGTCTTGTCGATCGGTGCGGAGTTCGTGTACACGGTCTGGAAGTAGTCGCTCCGGAAGGGAAGCCGCTCGTTCGCGGATACGACGAACTTCGGGTTGTAGGACAACGCTCGCACTTCGCTCAGGGTCAGCCCGCCACGCGACGTGCGCCATGCGGGATCCATGATGATCTTGATGTTCTGGTTGACGACCCCGGGTATCTCGCCCTCCCCCGCAAGGTTGATCGCCGGGGGTCGCACAGGCGGTTGCCCCGGAAGCTTCAGGCGGCCAAGCCGTTCGGCAATGCCGGCTGTTCCGCCCTCATCGAATATGGTACCCTTCCCGAACATCTGGGCCCGGCCGGCCCCGCTGAGGAACGGGGCCGCGGACATCGCCGCGTCGAGGAACCCCGTCGCGTAGTGTCCTTCGCGAATCTCCTTGACCGCGGTCGCGCCGCCGTAGATCGAGAGCGCCGCAGCCAACTCCGGCGCCACCACGAGCACCGGGGCCGCGACGGCTCCGCCAACGTAGGCCCACCCGACCTGCCCCCACTTGAACTCCCTTGTCGGGTCATCAATGATCTGGGCTCCCTGTCGGATGATGTCACCCCCGCCCGCCACGGCCGCTCCGATGATCGCGGCCTTCAGGCCCACGGGCAACGCGAGGGGAGCCACCGCGCCCACGGTGAGGACGGACGCCGCGACGGCAGCCGCCGCAAGGGCGACCGTCGCGACTCGCTTCCGGTCCGTGCGCTCATCCGCCGCCTTGGCCACCTGTCTTCCGAAGTCGGCGATCTTCCTGTCATATGCGCCGATCTGCTGCTTGATGCGTTCGATGGAGTCCCTCGCGAAATCCGGAGGAGCTATGGAACCGACGCTCCCGGCATACCGGTCCGCGACGGAACTCCTCTCCCCAACTTGTTCCTCTTCGGACTGCACGCCGAGCGAAGCGAAGTAGGCGTGGTCGGCGACCGACCTCGCCCACTGCATGCGCAGCTCGAGTCGCGTCGCGGCATCCTCGACCGATTCGCGGTCCTTGGCCGCCCATAGCGCCCTGATGCTCAGGTTGGTGACAACCGCCAGCTCGGCCCTGAGCACCTTCACGATTACCTGCCGCGCCTCCGTGCTCTCGAAGGAGTCGTCTGATTCCAGCCTGCGTCGTTGCTCCTCCAGCCCCATGATGGTCGGCTCGACCTGCATGTACTGTTGCTTCAGCTGTCGATACAGCTCGGGGTCCCTGCCGTCACCCATCGACGCAAGTTGCGCCAACAGCTGGCTCTTGGCCAACCTGAGGATCGCGATGGTCTTCTCTATCGCCGCCTCCGACTCCCCGCGGCTCGCCGCGATCTCGATGCGCCGCATCAGGTTCTGGACCGTGGCGGTCAACAGGTCTTGCAGCCTCTTGATCTCCTGCTTCTTGATCTCATCGAGGGCGGCCGTGTCCCGCTCGGCTTCCTTCGCCGCCTCGTCCAGGAACCTCCCGACCTCGCGGAAAGCCGCCCGTGCGCTTCCGACCGCGTCCTCGATGCCCGCGCGGACGTTCATCGCGAACGTCGTGACGCCGCCGACCGCCTGGCGGAACACGTCCGGCACCTCGACGTCGGGGACGGTGACCTTCTTCTTCTCCTCCTCCTTCTTCTCGGGGGCGACGCTCCGCGGCCGGTCGTCCTCCGCCTCGGTCGGCTCGACGGCTTTCTCCTCCTCCTTCCTCGCCTCCGTCGTCCCGTCCGTTTCCGCCTCGGGCTCGTCGCTTCCGTCCGACTCGCTGGAGCCCTGGGGCGCCACGGCCTCCACACCCCCCGGCGCCGAGGAGTCCGCGGACGAGATCGATGAGCCGTCGCCCCGCGTGGGCGCATTCGGGTCCCCGAACGGCGGGGGATCAGGCCGCTCCCACCAGCAGATCCAGGACGCGTTCGACTCGCACTTCTGGCTGCACGCGTTGCACGGGTCCTGGAGCTGCTTGAGGCGTGCCCGGGCGGCCGCGAGGGCGGCCATGTCCTGGGCGAGCTCCTCGTCGTCGTAGTCGGCGAGTCCTTGCAGCTCGTTCCGGCTCTTTATGACGATCGCGTCGCTGATGTCCCTCACGGCCTGCTCGGCCGCGGCCAGCGCGGCGACGTAGCTTGCCGCCGCGTCCGCCCGCTGA
Organism: Planctomycetota bacterium; assembly: GCA_036273915.1. GTDB lineage: Bacteria > Planctomycetota > PLA2 > PLA2 > PLA2 > PLA2. Next base: position 55,043 of record DASUGR010000099.1, read on the forward strand.
TCCGGGGAGAGGAAGGGGTCGTACATCGCGCGGGCGGCGGCGAACCCCGCGTCGAGCGCGGCGCTCGACCGGGCCGAGGCGTCGGCGATGACCTGGGACATCATCGAGTTCACGCTCGCCGCGATCTGCCGAACGAGCTTGGGCGGATATGCGTTCACCCTCGCGTAGCGAAGCAGTGCGAGGCGCGTGCCGGCCGGCGTGCCCGCGAAGGGGCCCGACGGCGCAAGCCCGCGGTTTTCTCCCTGCAACTTGACAATCTCCGCGGTCCTCTGGCCGCGCCGCTGCTGCTCCCTCTCCTGCTCCTTCGCGAGCTGCTCGACCTTGAGCCGGTCCCGCGGGTGCTTGGGGACGTACTTCCCGTCCTCCTTCTTCGCGTTCCCCTGCTCGTCCTTCGCCACGAGTGCGTCGAGCTGCGCGGTGACCCGCTCGAGCCTCTGCGCTTCCTGCGCCCTGAGCCGCTCCAGCTTCGCGATCTTCTGCTCGTTCCGGTAGTGCGCGTCCGCGTTCGCCCGCTCCTGCTTCAGGAACTCCCGCGCCGCCTTGGTCCTCCCGATCTCCGCCCCGACGATGTGGCTCCTCGCGACCGATGCGTGGTGGCGCTCGGCCTCGGCCAGGCTCCCGTAGTAGTCCGCGTTGCGCTGCGCCCGCGCGCGGGCCGCCGAGCCCTTCCTGGCCCGGTCGGCCTCCGCCTGGTAGCGCGCGGCCTTCGTCTCGAAGCCGAAGGCGCGCTCCGTCGCGGCCGTCACGTCGGCGAACTGCCGCGCCTTGAACGCGCCCCCGCGCTCGCGCCGGAGCGCGCGGCGCTCGGCGCGGTAGGCGTCGCGCTCGGCGCGGTGCTCGGCCGCCAGGGCGAGGCGCCTCAGCGACGACCCGTCCATGCTTCCGAGGGTCCTGCCCAGCTCCCGGATCCGCCGCTTCTGGCGCCAGAGCTCGTTCAGCGTCGCGACGGCGCGCCTCGCGACGTCGTCGGTCGCCGTGAGATGGAAGCTCGCCGCGAGGATCTCGCCTTTCGCCCCCTCGCCCTGGAGCGCGACCTCGGCCAGGAGCGAGATGGCCGATCTGACGGCGCCGTGCAGATCTCCCGAGAAGGTCCCGTACTCCGGGCCGGACATCCCGCGCTCGGCCTGCCCCAGCTGCTCGGTGATCGCCCGGCTCTTCCGCTGGAAGTCGTCAAGCGTCTTCGCGTTCTTGACGAACAGATACCCCTGCTCGTTGGCCTTCCTGACCGCGTCGACCGTGTCCGCGGCGAGTTCGGCGAGGGCCGAGGCCGCCTGCTGGGCATCGATCCTCGCGTTCGCCTCCTGGCGGAACTTCCGGTCAAGATCGAGAAGCGTGGGCGCGGCCGATCCGCCCATTCCCTCGGCAGGCGCGCGCTGTGCCGCGCCGGATCCGGCCGGCCCGCCGGCGCCCCCCGCACCCGGCGCGGCCTCGTCGCGGGCCCGGGCCTCGTCGCCGTCCTGGGGGGGATAGGCCTTCTGGCCCAGGGGCGCCTGACGCACGCCCGCGATGCCCTCGGCTGCCGACGCGGATCCGGGAGCGCCGGGAGGCGCGACCTCCTCCACGGGCGGGGTGGTGATCATCATGACGCCCGCCCTCGCCGGGTCCTTCTGCGGCAGCGCGCACCCGTCCATGAGGCCCGGTGCGCCGGCCCCACGGCGCGCTC
>DASUGR010000100.1:0-4040 GCA_036273915.1 Planctomycetota bacterium
CGCACCCGGCGGGGGGTCGCCTTGAGCCCCTGCCGGGCGGGGTCCTCCCCCAGATGGCGCAGGATCGCCGCGACGTTTCTCTCCATGTCGCGGGCCAGTCTAGGCCGCCCCCCGGTTATTCTCTAGGCCCGTGAGCCGGACCTGCGCCCACTGCGGGGAGATCTACGAGGAGGAGGGCCGCCTCGTCTGCCCCCATTGCGGCGTCGACGTCGAGCACACCTACGCGGAAGAGCCGGACGAGTTCGCCTTCGCGGAGCACGACGAGGGGGAGGGGGAGGGGTCCGGGGAGGGGAAGGGCTGCGGGGCCGCCCTCATCCTGTTCGCGGTCGGGATCTGGGCGATCCTCTGAATACGCGATGGCGCGGGAGGGTAGGACCGAGGTTGTTCCCGCAGACGAGCGGCGGGCGATCGCCGCTTGCCAGAAGGGCGACCGCCAGGCCTTCGGAATCATCGTGCGACTCTACAGCTCCCGCGCCCTCGCCGCCGCCTGCGCCGTCGTCCGCGACCGGGCGCTCGCCGAGGACGCCGCGCAGGACGCGTTCGTGCGCGCGTTCCGCGCGATCCGGCGGTTCCGCCTCGGCGAACCCTTCTACCCCTGGCTCTACAGGATCCTCAGGAACTCCTGCCTCACGACGCTCAAGCGGCACGGGAAGCCTCCGCCGAGCCTCGACGTCGAGGGAGCGCCTCCTCCCCCCGCGCCCCCCTTCGATCCCGCCGCGAGCATGGCGAAGGACGAGTTGCGCGCGGCGGTGCGCGCCGCGATGACGGAGCTCTCCGACCCCCACCGCGAGATCCTCCACCTCGCGCACTTCGAGGGGCTCTCCTACAGGGAGATCGCGGACTGCCTCGGCATCCCGATCGGCACAGTGATGTCGCGCCTCTGGGCGGCGCGGCAGGCGCTGAAGAAGGTCCTCGCCCCGCGGATGGCCGGCCATGAGTGAGATCCGGATCCTGCTCATGGGCTACGCCGACGGCGAGATCGGCCCGGAGGACCGCGCACGCGTGGTGGAGGCGCTCGCGAAGGACCCGGAGCTCCGGAAGGAGCTCCTTGAGATGCGGCGGCTGAAGGAGGCGACGATCGGCGTCGACGTGCTCACCGACGCCGAGAGGGAGGCATTCTGGGGCGCGGTCTACAACCGGCTCGAGCGGCGCGCGGGCTGGGTCCTCCTGCTCGCGGGTTTCGCGGGCGTCGCGGGCGCCGGCTGCTACCTCTTCTTCACGCACGAGTGGGCGCACTGGAGCGTGAAGCTCGCGGGCGCGAGCGGGCTCCTGGGCACGCTCGTCCTCGTCTGGAGCGTGTGGCGGGAGCGCCGGCGGGCGCTGCGCCACGACCGCTACGCGCGGGAGGTGCAACGGTGATCGTCACGACGACGGAAACGGTCCCCGGCAAGCGCGTCGTGAAGGTCCTCGGGATCGCGCGCGGCACCGCGATCCGCTCGCGCCACCTGGGCCACAGCGTGGTCGCGTGGATCGGAAGCCTCTTCGGCGGCGAGATCCCCGACTACACGAAAGTGATCGCGGAAGCGCGCGACCAGGCATACGATCGGATGGTCGAGGACGCGCGCGGCAAGGGTGCGAACGCGATCCTCGGCGTCCGCTTCTGCTCGATCGAGGTCATGCGCAACGCGGCGGAGATCCTCGCCTACGGCACGGCTGCCGTCGTGGAGGACGGGGTGGGGCCCGGGGAGGGGGCGTGAGGCGCCCCGGCCTCGTCATCGCGATCGCGCTGCTCTCCGGCGTCATCGGCTTCCTCGTCGGGCGGATCGCGCCGGAGGGCGGCCGCGCGGAGCGGCGCGCGGCGCCGCGCGACACGATGCCGATGGTCGAGCTCCCGCCGGAGGCCTACGCGGCGCTCCAGGCGGCGGCGGAGCGGGAGCAGGCGCTCGAGAAGGAGAATCGCCAGCTCCGCGCCGCGCAGCCGGCGGAGAGCCCGGCCCGGCAGGCCCCCCCCGCCGAGGTGCCCGGCACACGCCGCGAGGACGGGACGATCGTCGGCGGCGCGAGCTGGCCGGCGCAGACGCGGCTCCTCGCCATCGGCTACCTGAGCGGCCCCGTCGAGGACTTCTTCAGGAAGGCCAACCTCACCGAGACCCAGAAGCAGAAGCTCCGCGCGGAGCTCGAACAGCGCATCAGCGACGTGATGCAAATCTCCGCCGACTACGCGAACGGCGACCTCGACGGCGACGCGGCGTACGACGCGCTCGGCAAGATCGTCGCGAAGGGGCGCGGAGCGGCGGCGCAGGTGCTCGACGACCGGCAGCTCGCGATCTTCAACGAGTTCGAGACCGGCATCGGCGACTTCAACCGCAACAACATCGTGCAGAACGAGCTCACGACGCTCCGCCAGGAGCTCGGCCTCGACCGCGAGCAGGAGCGGCTCGTGAAGACGGTGATCGACGACCGGTACCGGCGCGTCCAGGACCGGTTCCAGGCGCCGCTGCCCAACATGTTCTTCCAGCCGATCCGGCGCGCGGGCGACAAGGACATCTACGACGAGACCGGCGCCGCGATCCGCGGCTACCTGCGCCCGGAGCAGCGGGCGGCGTACGACGCCGCGGAGGCGAAGGCGGCGACGGCGGTCTTCGGCTACCGGTCGCTGCTCGTGCCGAAGCCCCCGGGCAACTGAGCCGCCGCACGCGTTACCATCTGTGCATGCGGCGCCTCGCCGCCCTCCTCCTCGCCCCCGCGCCCCCCCTCCTCCTCCTCGCGGGCATCGCCGCCGCCGCGCCGGCAAGGCCCGCGCCGCAGTGCGCGAGGACCAAGGAGCAGGCGCTCGACCTCGCGCGCACGCGCGGCAAGCTGATCTTCCTCACCGTGCTCGTGGACCACGACGGCGAGAACCGCGCCGTCGTCGACCAGGTCTTCCGCGACAAGGAGTTCCTGAAGATCGCCGGGGAGTTCGTCTGCGTCTACGCCAACATCGAGGACAAGCACGGCAAGGTGAGGGTCAAGGGGCCGGACGGCAAGCAGGCGATCCGCTGCGCCGACTGCCCGTCGATCGAGTGCCGGGACCACATCGCGCTCGCGAACGACTGGGCGCGCGGCTTCTACCCGACGAGCGACACGAGGACGCCGATCCACTTCGTGATCGACGCGAAGGAGGAGCTCGTCGACACGATCAAGAACGGCGACTTCCAGCAGGGCCTCAACCACGTGCCCGCGGAGGAGGTGGTTGCGAGGCTCAAGGCGATCCTCGGAAAGCACGGCAGGGGCCTCTCCGAGGAGGAGTACAAGCGGATGCAGGAGCTTCTCACCGACGCGAAGGCGGCGCGCGCGCGGAACGACGTGACGCTCGAGCTGGAGAAGCTGCTGCCGGTGGTCGCGCTCGGGAAGGATGTCGAGGGGGTCCGGGGGGCGCAGGCGCGCATCGCGGAGATCGACAAGGACGCGAGCAAGGAGCTCGGGGACGCGGAGGTGCTCGTGGCGCGCGGCGCGGTCGAGGAGGCGCTGGACGCGCTCAAGAAGGTCGCGGCGAAGTACCCGGGCACGCTCTCCGGGGCGACGGCGGAGAAGGGCCGGAAGGATCTCGAGGCGCGGCCGGAGGTGAAGCGGATCCTCAAGGCGAAGGAGCTCTTCGAGGACGGGACGAGGCTGAAGGGGAACGGCAAGGCGGACCTCGCGCGGAAGAAGTTCGAGGCGTGCGCGCGCGTCTACGGCGACACGAAGTACGGCGAGCTCGCGAAGAAGGAGCTCGACGCCGCGCCCAAGGGGAACGAGCGGTAGACTGGGGTCGTGACGACCCCGTTGTCCGAGGCCGAGAAGCGGCTCGCCGCGTGGGCGGAGCTGCTCGATCTGGGCATCGACATGGCCTACGCCGCCGCGCTCGCGAGGACTGGAGATCCCGAGGCCGCACGCCGCGAGATCCGGGACCGCCTGCATCGCGAGGACGAGGAACGGCACGCGGCCAAGGAGCGGATCCTCGAGGGACTCGCGCGTGCCCGCTGAGTCTCTCTCCGGCCCCTCAGCGCAGGTCGAGCACGGCAAAGCCCTCCTTCTTCACTGTGATCTTCCCCTCGGCGGTCGGTGTGCCGGGTCCGCCG
>DASUGR010000101.1:0-10035 GCA_036273915.1 Planctomycetota bacterium
GCTTTCCGTCGCGGGGGCGCAGAAGCCCCCGCGCTTGTCGTTGGGGGAGTCTCGAGGGCCTTAGTCGTCGTGCGAGAACAAATGCGTCAAACACCGAGGCCGAGCGAGACGGCGCGAGGCAAGGAGGGACGACGACGCGTAACCGCGGAGCGATACGCGGAGGAGGAGCGACGCCGCATCGCGTCGTCGCAGCCGGCCGAATGTAGCAGTTGTCCTTGCACGACGACTTACTTCAGCCCTTAGAATCCTCCGAACATGGACGCGCTCGTCGTCGAGCGGCTGAAGAAGGCCTATGTCGCGCCGGACGGGGAAAGGCTGGCGGTCGTCGACATCGGGGAGTTCCGCCTCGCCGGGGGCGCGCAGGTGGCGCTCAAGGGGCGGAGCGGGTCGGGGAAGACGACGCTCCTGAACCTGATCGCCGGCGTGCTCCGCGCGGACGAGGGGAGAATCGTCGTCGCGGGCGAGGAGATCACCGCGCTGCCGGAGACGGGACGCGACCGCGTGCGCGCGGAGCGGCTCGGGTACGTCTTCCAGACCTTCAACCTCCTCCAGGGGCTCACGGCGATCGAGAACGTCCTCCTGCCCATGATGCTCCGCGGCGCGGCGGACCGAGCCCGCGCGGAGGCCCTCCTGGAGCGGGTCGGCATGAAGGGGCGGCTCGACTACCGGCCGCGGCAGCTCTCGGTCGGCCAGCAGCAGCGCGTCGCCGTCGCCCGGGCGCTCGCGAACCGGCCGGCGCTGGTCCTCGCCGACGAGCCGACCGGCAACCTCGACGAGCAGCACGCGGACGAGGCGCTCCGGCTGCTGCGAGACGTCTGCCGCGAGAACGAGGCCGCGCTCCTCGTCGTCTCGCACGACAACCGCGTGCTCGGCCAGTTCGAGCGCGTCGTGGACCTGAGGGAGCTCAACCGGGCATGAGGACGATCGCGTTCCTCGTCCGGCGGAGCCTCCGGCAGCACGCCCTCTCGACCGCCGTGACCGCGGGCGCCGCGGCGCTGGCGTGCGGCCTCGTCCTCTCGGTGTTCTCGGTGACCGCGCAGGCGCGCGACGCCTTCGTGCGCGACCCCGGCTTCGACGCCGTGCTCGGCGCGCGCGGGAGCGAGCTGCAGCTGGTCCTCAACTCCGTCTTCCACCTCGAGACCTCCCCCGGAAACATCCCGTGGAAGCTCTACGAGGAGTTCCGGAAGGATCCGCGCGTCGAGCTCGCGATCCCCTACGCGCTGGGGGACAACTACCGCGGGTTCCGGATCGTCGGCACGACGCCCGACGTCTTCGGCGTCGAGTACGCGGAGGGCAGGCGCCACGCGGTCGCGACCGGGCGCCTCTTCGACCCGAGCCGCCGCGAGGCCGTGCTCGGGAGCTTCGTCGCGCAGGCGACGGGGCTCGAGGTGAACGCCACATTCCACCCGACCCACGGCACCGCCAACGAGGGCCACGAGCACGAGGACAAGTACACGGTCACCGGGATCCTCGCGCCCACGAACACGCCCGCGGACCGGGTCGTCTGGATCCCGATCGAGGGGATCTTCCACATGGAGGGCCACGTCCTCCGCGGGTCCGGCGAGGAGCACGCGCCGAAGCCGGGCGAGGAGATCCCGGACGAGGACAAGGAGGTGAGTGCGGTGATGCTCCGCCTCAAAGGCGAGGCGGCGGGGTTCGCGCTGCAGCTGAAGGCGCGCGAGGAGGGCGCCACGCTCGCGTGGCCGGTCGCGCGGGTGATGCAGGATCTCTTCGACAAGCTCTTCTGGTTCGTGCGGATCCTCGAGGTCGTCGCCTACCTCGTGGTCGCGGTGTCGATGGCGGGCATCCTCGCGAGCCTCTACAACACGATGAACGAGCGCCGCCGCGAGTTCGCGATCCTGCGCGCGCTGGGGGCGCGCCGCAGGACGGTGTTCGCGGCGGTCGTGTCGGAGGCGGCGGCGATCGCGGCGGCCGGCGCGCTCCTTGGGTTCCTCGTGCACGCGCTCGTGGTCGCGGCGGCGGCGCACACCCTGCGCGCGGAGACGGGCGTGGTCCTCGACCCCCTCGCCTACCATCCGGTGCTCTGGGCGGCGCCGCTCGGGATCCTCGCGCTGGGCGCGCTCGCGGGGTTCCTGCCGGCCATGAAGGCCTACCGGACCGACGTGGCCGAGAACCTCGCCCCGACCACGTGAGCAGGCAGCCTGCCTCGCCGAAACGCCGTCGTGCGCGAAGGCGGGGGCCCCCGGAACCCCTCCGATTCGAAGTGATAGGATTACGCGGCTCATGGAGATGCGCCCCACCTGGATCGCGGTCGCGATCATCACCTGCGTCGTCTTCGGATCGACGATGAACAAGTGCCTCTGCGGCCGCCCCGTCGCCGAGGAGGCAGCCGCGCAGCCGGTCGCGGTGAACGAAGGCACCCCGTTCGTGGAGGAGAAGGGGCCCGGGGAAGGGGGGGAGGCGCGCATGCCCGAGGCGCGACCGACGGAGCCTGCGGCCGAGGCGAAACCCGCGGGCCTCGAGGACCACGAGGACCTGACGTTCGACAAGCTCGCGAGCTACAAGTACGAGGTGCACGAGCTGGTCGAGGGCGTTCCGCCCGTCGACCAGATCCCGGTGTCGATCAAGGCGCTGCACGGGAAGAAGGTCGCGATCAAGGGGTTCATGCTGCCCTACAAGAACGACGGCGAGAACGTGACCGAATTCATCCTGCTGCGCAACCAGGGGCTCTGCTGCTTCGGCACGGTGCCGCGGATGAACGAGTGGGTCCACGTGAAGATGGCGCCGGGCAGGGGGGCGCCCTACGCGATCGACGTCCCGCTCACGGTCTTCGGCACGCTCGAGGTCGGCGAGGAGTACGAGAAGAACGTGCTGATGAGCCTCTACCGGATGGAGTCGACGACGGTCATCGTGCCGCCGGTGTTCCGGTAGCGGGGCCCTCGGGCGCCGGGGGGCGCCCGCGCAGGCGCGCCTGAAGAGCCTCGACCTGCTCGGGCGTCACGATCGCGTTCTGGACGACGGCCTCGGTCTTCTTCTCGTCCTTGCCCTTCTTGCCGCGCTCCGTCCATTCGAGCGCCAAGGTGAGGTAGCGGTTGTCGCACGTCGGGCACGCGTGCAGCGTGTACGTCGCGTGCTTGCGGCCGTGCTCTTCCTGGGGCGGGTCGAGGAGGACGGCGACGTCGCCCTTGCCCCGCGCCGCCGCGAGCGCACTCGGTTTGACGCTCGCGATCGACCCGAGGGCGCGCTTCTCCGTGAACCGGTCGCACGCCTCGCAGAACGGCATGCCGAGGAGGAAGATCTGCGCGCCGGCCGCCACGACGCCGAGGATCCCCGCTTCGGCGATCCACACGAGCCACATGAGGATCCCGGTGAGCCGCAGCCCGCCCCCCGAGCGCCCGACCGTCACGCCGTCCTCGACGCGCGCGTCGATGTAGTCCCGGAAGGGGACCGCCTCCCGCATCGCCTGCCGGACCTCCGCGTTTTCCGCCGCCTCGGGACCGAGCTCCTCGGCGGCCTTCGCCAGCGCGCGCTCGTACGCGAAGTGGAAGGAGAGCGCGTCCCCCGCGAGGCACGAGACGATCGCGATCGCGATCGCCACCGGCACGTTGCGCCCCCTGCCCGCCCGGAACGCGAAGCCTGCGGCGGCACCGATCGCGATCCCGTAGCCGGCCGTCGCGAGGATGTTCAGGTAGATGAAGGGGATCCAGTCGAGAACCGCCTGGTAGATCCACGCGAGCGCGCCCGCGGCAACGAGCCCGGCGCCCAGCGCGTAGGGAATCGCCGCCGGCCCGAGTTTCCCGGAGTGCCGGTAGCTCATGATCGCCGCCATCGCCGAACCCTCCCGCCGCCATGATCCCCCGGGGCAGCGACGCGGTCAACAACGCTATGCGAAGAGGGCCTGCGCCTGCGGGAGGAGCGCCTCGACCTCGTCGTCCGCGCCCTCGCCCGCCACGGTCTCGCGGATCTCCCTCGCGAAGAGGTCCCGCAGCGCCTCGCGCGCCTCCTCGATCGCGTGGGAGACCTCGGCCTCCGGGCGCTCGAGCTTCTCGGCGAGCTCCGCGACCGTGAGCGGCGGCAAGCCTTCCGGGCGGTCGTAGATGCGGAGCAGGATGCGGCGCGTCTCCGGGCGCACGCGGCCGAGCTCGTCGAGCGCCGCGCCGAGGAGGCCCCGGGACCAGTCGCGCTCGAACTCGGGGTCGATGCCGCCCTTCGCGCCGCGCTCCTCGCACAGCCGCTCGACCTCGCGCTCGGCGCACACGCGCAGCCGGGCCGCCGCCTCGCTCGGGCCCTCGTTCTCGAACCGCTCGCGCAGCCGTTCGAGCGCGAGGTCCGCGAGCTCCTCGGTCTCGCGGTAGCCGCGGATCCGGCGCCGCAGCTGGAAGAGGATCGCGGGCCGGATGCGCACGACGATCGCCGCCCACGCGGCCTCGCGCGCGTCGGGATCCGCGTCCGGATCGAGGATCAGCCCCCAGCGGGTCATGCGGCGATTGTACGTTCCCGGCGATAATACGCCCCGTGCACGCGCGCCTCTACCTCGTGCTCACGCCCCAGGCGTGCCGAAGGGACCCGGTGGCGACCGCGGTCGCCGCGATCGAGGGCGGCGCGGACATGGTCCAGCTCCGGGACAAGCAGGCTACGGACGACGCGTTCCTGGATCTGGCGCGCGCGCTCGCGGACGTGTGCCGGCCGCGCGGCATCCCGCTCGTCCTGAACGACCGCGTCCACCTCGTCGAGGCCGCCGGCGCCGACGGCGTCCACGTCGGCGAGGACGACGCGCCGCCCGAGGCGATCGACCCGCGGCTCCTCATCGGCCTCTCGACGCACGACCGCGCCGGGGCGAAGGCGGCGCGGGGCCGCGGCGCCAAGTACGTCGGCATCGGACCGATGTTCCCGACGGCGACGAAGGACCTCACGCGCGCGCCGGGCGGCACGACGCTCCTCCGCGACGTCCTCACGGCGACGGACCTCCCGGTCTTCCCGATCGGCGGCATCACCGCGGAGAACGCGCCGCAGCTGATCGCCGCCGGCGCGACGCGGCTCGCCGTCTCCTCCGCGATCTGCGGTGCGAATGACCCGTGCGCCGCCGCCGCGCGCCTGCGCAGGCTCCTCGGTTGACGCCCCCTCGGATCGATATAGACTTTGTAAGACGAATGACCGATCGATACGAGCAACGCATCACGACGATCACGATCTCGCCGAAGTTCCAGATCGTGATCCCGAAGGCGATCCGGGATCTGCTCAGCCTCGCTCCCGGCCAGAAGTTCCAGGCGATCGCCTATGAGGACAGGCTCGAGCTGATCCCCGTCCGCCGCGCCCGCGAGCTGCGCGGGTTCCTGAAGGGCATCGACACGCGGGTCCCCCGGGAGCGGAACCGAGCATGAACGTCGTCGATTCCTCGGGATGGCTCGAGTACTTCGCCGGCGGCAGGAACGCGTCGTTCTTCGCACCCGCCATCGAGGACACGCCCCGGCTCGTCGTCCCGACGATCAGCCTCCTTGAGGTCTTCAAGCGCGTGCTGCAGCAGCGGGGCGAGCCGTCCGCGCTGCAGGCCGTCGCCGTCATGCACCAGGGGCGGATCGTGGACCTCGATGCGCCGCTTGCGTTCGCGGCGGCGCGCCTGAGCCTTCTGGAGCGGCTGCCGCTCGCGGACAGCGTGATGCTGGCCACGGCCCGTGCGCACAAGGCTGCGCTCTGGAGCCAGGACGCGGGCTTCAAGGGCATGCGCGGCGTGCGCTTCGTGGCACGATAGGCGCCCCGCGCCCGCGGTGGGCTAGGCGCCGACCAAGGTGTACTGACGGAGAAGTACTGCGAGGAGGCGCGACGCCGGCCGGCGCAGCCGCAGCCGGTCGAATCCAGGCGACTTTCCAGACAGAGCCTAACCCCCGCAGCCGTCGTCTTCCCCGGCGGGCGCGGCCTCCTTCGCCGGCGGCGCAGCCTTCAGGGCCTTCAGGTTCTGGAAGACGAACCGCGATCCGATCTTCAGCACCTCGATCTCGGCCTTCGCGGAGCCCGTGTCGGAGAGGATCTCGAGGCTCACGGTCGCGTTGCTGCCCATCGCGTCCATCTTCACCCTCGTGACGCCGAGCTTGGCGGTCGCCCAGTCGACGCCAAGCCGGTCGTGCTCCTGCGAGAGCAGCCGGTCCCACCGCTCGCGCTCCGCCGAGTCGTCGAGCGCGACGGACATGATCCTCCTCGCCTCCTCGGGAGTCATCAGGTGCTCCTCGAGCGGGCCGATGCCGCCCGCCTTGAGCGCCTCGAATGCCGCCTTGGCGACCACCTGCGGGCTGCCCGGCGACGCCTGCTTGCTGCCGCAAGCCGCGAAGAGGAGGAGGAGAGCGAGGATCCGCACCCGGGAATTCTACCCTTCGGGAAGAGGGGGGCTCCGGGGGGAGGAGGGGAATGTCCCGGAACATGACCCGATTTTGACCCCCCGGGACGCGCGAAACGCGAAGCTACCTCGTAATGAAGCGAATCGCGCTCCTCCTCCTCGGCGCCCTTGTCTTCGCGCAGGACGCGCCCGAGCTCCACAAGATCTACGTCCCCTACACGAAGCTCGAGGAGGTCCTCGGCACCGACAAGGAGCGCGTCATGGTGCCCTACCAGGAGTTCCTCGAGCTCTGGAAGCTCAAGTACGGGCCGAAGGCGGAGCCGGGCAAGCCGCCCGTCCCCTTCGTCGTCGAGAGCGCGACCTACGAGGGACGCGTGCAGGAGGGTATCGCGAGCTTCCTCGCGACGCTCGAGATCGAGGTGCTCGCCGAGGGCTGGCAGAGGGTGCCGCTCGCGTTCTCGAAGGTGGCGTTCGAGGAGGTGACCGTCGACGGCGCGGCGGGCGTCCTCGCGCCCACCGGACAGGGCTACGAGCTGCTCTTGAAGGGCGTCGGCCGCCACACGGTCTCCGCGCGCTTCGTCGCCGGCATCGCGCGGGGCAAGGAGTACGCGACGTGCGCGTTCGACCTCCCGGCCGTGCCGCTGCACAAGCTCTCCTTCCGCGTCCCGGGCAAGGGCACCGAGATCAGGCTCGAACCCGCGCGCGCGATGACGACGACGAACGAGGGCGACGAGACCCTTCTCCTCGCCTTCCTCGGGGCGCAGCCGTCGGTCCAGCTCACGTGGCGCTTCCAGCCCGAGGAGGTGGCGAAGGAGCCGTCGCTCCTCTTCTCGACCGACCTCGCGGCGATGACCGTGGAGGAGCGGGTCCTCCGCGGCGCCGTGACGTTCGACCTCCAGGTGCTCCGGACGCCTTCGAGCGCGTTCCGGGTCCACGTCCCGAAGGGCGTGCAGGTGCTCGAGGTGACCGGCGCGAACCTGAAGACCTGGACCTTCCTGGACGACGCGCGCACGGAGCTCGACGTGACGCTCCACGAGGCGGTGTCCGGCGCCTACCAGCTCGGCGTCGTCTTCGAGGCCGCCTTCGAGGTCCCCGGACCCCTCCCGCTTCCGGTGCTCCGGCTCGACGGCGCGGCGCGCGAGCGCGGATTCCTGCGCGTCAAGGGGGCGGAGGGCGTCGGCCTGCGCCCCGCCGCGCTCGAGAACGCGTGCCAGCTCGACGTGAACGCGCTGCCCGACCCGCTCAAGGTGGCCGCGCGCGCGCTCGGCTTCCGCTTCCCCGCGCTCCCCTACGGCGTGACGCTCACGACCGAGCGGATCGCGCCGCGCGTGACCGTCACGAGCCGCGCGCGGTTCGAGGTCGAGCGCCGCCGCGTGAAGCTCAGCCAGGTGCTCTCCTACAACGTGGAGCGCGCGGGCATCTTCAGCCTCAGGATCGAGGTGCCCGAGTGGCTCAACCTCGCGCAGGTGGGCGACGAGAACCTCGTCGACACGCGCACCGACGCGAGCGCGGACGGCCGCCGCACGCTCACCCTCGAGCTCCGCGGGCGCCGCATCGGCCGCTTCGACCTCGCCGTCACCGGCGAGGCGGGCCTCGATCTCGCGCAGGGCAGGCTGGACGTGCCGCTCGTGCGGCCGATCGGCGCCGACATCGAGGAGGGGACCCTCGGCGTCTACATGGACCCGGGCATCAAGGCCGCCGCGACCGTGAAGGGCGTCATCCCGCTCGAGCCCGCGCAGCTCGCGCAGGAGGACAACTTCCCCTCCCCGCTGCCCCTCTCCTTCGCCTACCGCTGGCACGGCGCGGGCGCGAGCGTCTCCTTCTCCGTCGAGGCGCGAAAGCCCAAGGTCACCTGCGACGTCCTCTACGGGATCCAGGCCGACGAGGGCAAGGTGCGCATCCGCGCGGACCTCCACTACGACGTGCAGTTCACGGGCGTCGACACGTTCCGCTTCCGCGTGCCCAAGTCGATCGTGGAGCGGCTGAAGGTCGAGGGCACGAACATCCGAGAGAAGCCGCACGCCGACGACCCGGTCGAAGAGGGGAAGCTCCCGACGACGACGTTCACGATCACGCTCCAGCGCGAGACGCTCGGCCGCGTCGCGATGTGGGTCGAGTACGACGACGTCTTCAAGGAGCCGCTGAAGGTGAACGAGCACGGCGCCGTCGCGGTGCCGCAGATCCTCCCGCTCGACGTCGAGTCCGCGAACGCGTTCGTCGCGGTGCGGAAGTCGCCCGCGCTCAAGGTGGACGCGGAGGGGCCCTGGGAGGAGGTCGACCCGGCCGAGCTGCCGGAGGCGCTCCGCTCGACCGAGACCTTCCTCGCGCTGCGGCGCCTCGACGAGCCCGAGCCGTTCCGCCTCGAGCTCACGCGCCACGAGTACCAGCCCGTCGCCGACGTCGTCGTGCGCCTCGCGTACCTGAAGACGGTCCTCGCCGACGAGAAGACGGCGACGACGACCGCGTTCTTCGAGATCCTCAACAACGACCGGCAGTTCCTCGCGGTCGAGCTGCCTCCGGAGAGCCAGATCCAGGACCTGCGCGTCGCGGGCAAGCCGGAGAAGCCGCGGCTCGGCGAGGGGCACGTGCTCCTCGTGCCGCTCGAGACCGGCCTCAGGAAGGACGCGTCGTTCGAGGTCGCGATCGCCTACACGCACCCGGTGAAGACGACCGGCGCGCTCGTGCACGAGACGTCGATCCGGGGCCCCAAGCTCCCCGCGTGGGGCGAGGGCAGCAGGCCGTTCCAAGCGCTGCTCACGTGGAACGTCTTCTACCCGAAGGCGTGGCGCGCGACCGGGTTCAAAGGAAACGTCACGCCGGCGGATCAGGAGGGGGCCCGGGGGACGTGGCTGCGCCGGGCGATCGAGGACCTCGGCAGCCTCGTCCAGCCGGTCGCGGGCGCGCCCGAGCGCGGCCCGAACGTCCGCCCCATCCCGTTCAAGGACATCGTGCCGCAGCCGACGCAGGTGGAGAGCGTCCAGCGCCTCTTCTGGAACGGCACGGGCGACGGCGAGCTCATGATCGCGCACACGTCGGTCGCGGCGGGCGTCCTCCTCGTGCTCCTCGCGGTCGCGCTGGCGGGCGCGGGCGTCGTGGCGCTGGCGCGGAAGGTGAAGCCGTGGCGCGCGGGCGGGATGCTCGCGTTCCTCTCGCTCGTGATGCTCGCGTTCGTGGGCCCGGGGTGGGCCGGGTTCTGGAACGGCGCGCTCGCGGGCGCCGTCGCCGCGACGGGCGCCGTGTGGGTGCTCGAGCGCCGGAAGGTGCGGTCATGAGGCTCACCACGGCTGCGGCGCTTCTCCTCCTCGCGCTGCCGGTGGCGGTCGCGGGCGACCCTCCCCCCGGCCCCCCTCCCGTCGAGGAGCCGAAGGTGTGGATCCACGCGCCGGCGGAGGATCTCCTTCCGCTGAAGGGCGCGGGCTTCCTGATCACCATCGAGGAGTACAGGAAGCTCCTCGAGCTCGCGCGCAGCAACGACGCGGCGGCGCGCGAGAAGCCGCCGATCGCCGGGCGGCTCGTGCGCGGCACGTGCGAGGCGCGCTTCGACGGCGACGTATTGCGGATCACGGCGAAGTACACCGCGGTCGTCCAAGGCGAAGGCGCGGTCGAGATCCCGTTCCACGTCGAGGGCGCGGCGCTCGAGCCGATGCCGTCGCTGCGCGGCGACGCGCTCGTGTTCGACACGCCGGGCACGCACGAGGTCGAGGCGCAGATCACCGTGAAGCTCGCGCGCGAGGGCGAGATGCTGC
>DASUGR010000102.1:0-3585 GCA_036273915.1 Planctomycetota bacterium
AGGTCGAGGAGGCGAAGGACCAATGGCCCGGCGTCGTCGTCGGCGACGTGCTCGCCGTGCGCCGCCACCCGGACGCGGAAAAGCTCTCGCTCGTGACCGTGGAGAACGGCAAGGGCCCGCTCGAGGTCGTGTGCGGCGCGCCGAACGTGAAGGAAGGGATGAAGATCTGCTTCGCCGCATCGGGCGTGACGCTGCCGAACGGGCTCAAGCTCGAGAAGCGGAAGATCCGCGGCGTCGTGAGCGCCGGCATGGTGTGCTCCGAGCGCGAGCTCGGGCTCTCCGACGAGCACGAGGGCATCCTCGTCCTCGACACGCAAGCGCCCGCCGGCACGCCCGTCCGCGACGTGCTGCCGGGCGGCAGGACGATCGAGATCCCGAACACCGGCATCACGTCGCGGCCCGACCTGTGGGGACACCGGGGCATCGCGCGCGAGCTCGGGGCGATCCTCGACCGCGACCTCCTGCCGATGGACCTCGGTCCGGAGCCGCCGAAGGCATCGCCGGGCGTGGAGGTGGCGATCGAGGCCAAGGACCTCTGCGCGCGCTACCTCGGCTGGGCGATCGGCGGCGTGAAGGTCGGGCCGTCGCCCGCGTGGCTCCGGAGAAGGCTCGAGGACGTCGGCCAACGCTCGATCAACAACGTCGTCGACCTCACGAACTTCGTGCAGCTCGAGTGCGGCCAGCCGCTCCACGCGTTCGACCGCCGCCGCGTCGGGAAGGGGAGGATCGTCGTCCGCCGCGCGCGCGCGGGCGAGCGGGTGACGACGCTCGACGGCGTGGAGCGCGCGCTCCCCGAGGGAAGCTGCGTCATCGCCGACCCCGAGCGCGCGCTCGCGATCGCGGGCGTGATGGGTCTTTCGAACTCCGAGGTCCTCGCGGACACGACCGAGATCGTCCTCGAGGTCGCGAACTTCGAGCAGGCGTCGATCCGGAAGACGGCTCTGGCGCTCGACCTGCGCACGGATTCCGCGACGCGCTTCTCCAAGGGGCTCGATCCGGAGGGGGTTCCGGGGGCCGCGCGGCGGTTCCTGCGCCTGCTCCAGGGCATCTGTCCCGCGGCGAAGCCGCTCGGGGGCTGGGCCGACGTCCACGGCCCCCCGCGCCCCCCCGTTTCCATCCGCCTCGGGGCGGACTTCATCCCGCGGCACCTGGGGATCCCGCTGGCGCCGGACCGCGTCGACGGCATCCTCGCCCGGCTCGGCTTCCGCGTCGCGCGCGCCAAGGACGCGCTCACGGTGACGGTGCCCTCGTGGCGCGCGGGCCTCGACGTCTCGCTGCCCGAGGACCTCGTCGAGGAGGTCGGGCGGATCCACGGCTACCAGAAGCTCCCGCCGCTGCCGCTCACGGGCGCGCTCGAGCCGGTGCCGGAGGAGCCGCTGCGCGTCGCGCGGCGCCGGGCGAAGCACGTGCTCTCGGCCGAGTGCGGGTTCGCCGAGATCTTCTCGTACCCCTTCACCACCGCGGAGGAGTGCCGGAGGGCGGCGGTGGAGCCGGGCACGCTGCGCCTCTCGAACGCGCAGCAGCCCGGGCTCGACCTGCTCGCGACGAGCCTCGTGCCGAAGCTGCTCGTCGCGTCGGCGACGAACCTCAAGTACAGGGACGAGGTGGCGATCTACCTCGCGGCGCCGGTCTTTCTCGCCGGCGAGGCGAAGGGGCTGCCGCGCGAGACGGAGCGGCTGGCGCTCGCGGTCGCCCGCCGCGGCGGCACGAACCCCGTCTACGCGGTGAAGGGGGCCGTGGAGGCCCTTCTCCGCGCGCTCCGGGTATCCGGCGCGCGGATCGAGCAGCGGGAGGGGCCGTCGTGGCTCCACCCGGGCCGCGCCGCGCGCGTCGTGCGCGGCACGCAGGAGTTCGGATGGCTCGGCGAGGCGCACCCGAACGTCGCGCGCGCGTTCGACCTCGACGCGCCGGTGGCGCTCGCGGAGTTGGACCTCGAGGCGCTCAACGCCGCGCAGGGCGGCATCCCGCGGATGAAGCCGATCAGCCGCTTCCCGCCGGTGAAGTACGACGTCGCGGTCGTGGTCGACGGGCGGACGCCCGCGCGGGAGGTCGAGGACACCCTCCTGCGCGTCGACCCGGCGCTCGTGCGGGAGGTGCGTCTCTTCGACGCGTACGAGGGCCCCAATCTCCCCGCGGGGAAACGGAGCCTCGCGTTCTCGCTCGTCTTCGGCTCCCTCGACCGGACCCTCGAGCCGAAGGACGTGGAGCGGCTTCGCGACGCGGTGGGGGCGGCGCTCAAGGCCAAGGGCTGGACGCTCCGCAGCTGAAGAGATCCCGGCTCGCCGCTCGCGCGGCGACGGGGAAGGAGACCAGAGGGTCTCAGGTGCCACCGGGCCGCGACCGACACTCTAGGAGTAGGTTCGCGGGGCAGGTCTCGCGCGGGTGGACCCACCCTCGGGTAGGATGACCCCTCGTTCCTTGAAAAAAAATCCTCTGCCATGTTCGTGACCGGGACGACAAAGTCGGCTGATCCGATAACCCTCGAACCGGGAGCCAATCGATGGCGGGAGGCCGTCATGCCCTGTTGAGGCGGGGAAGACGAAGTCCCGCTGCGTGGTGCCCACCTCAGGTGACAAGGGATTAGACCGCTAGAGCCTTGCGCACGGCATTGCGGTGGAGGATTCCATAGCCCGCCGGTTCGCCCGGCGGGCTTTTCTCGTTTTCGGGCCCCTCCCCCGCGCCCCCTCCCCTCCTGCGCCGACGCGGCGGCGACGGTACACTTTCTGTCCGCCGCACGCCGTACCCTTCCGGAACCCGGAGGGAGCATGAAGACTTGGCTTTGGACGCTGCTCGTCGTCGTCTGCGGATATTGGGCGTACCGGCACTGGTTCGCCTCCGACGAGCCGACCGAGGCCTCCCCGCCGCCCCTCGAGGTGCCGAAGTCCGAGGAGGTCGCCGCGCCGCCCGAGGAGGAGAAGGCGCCCGCGCGGCCGTCGGTCGAGTTCGAGAACATCGGCGCCGCGGCGCCCGCACCGGCCGATGCGGGGCCGGCGGCGCAGCTCGGCGTCGAGTGGCGCGGCGCGCTCGCCCGCGCGGACGCGGAGGCGGCGCGCGCGCTGGCCGAGAGGATCCTCCGCGAGGCGCCGGACAGCGACGCCGCGCGCTGGGTGCACTACGAGCGCGGACGGGAGGCGTTGCAGCGCTATGCGGATGCGGGGAAGACGAACGAGGGCTTCGTGCACGGGCACACCGCGTGGCTCGAGCTCACGCCCGTGCTCTTCGCGAACGACCTCTCCGAGGTGGAGCGCACCGAACTCCGCGCCAAGCTGCGCGAGCTCGCCCGCGACCTCCTCTTCACGCGGCACGTCGAGGGGATGGACAGGAGCTACGTGCCGAAGCGCGGCGACAGCCTGAGCGTCCTGTGCGCGAAGGTCTTCCCCCAGTGGGGCACCAAGCTGAGTCCCGGCTTCCTCGTCGAGATCAACCGCCTCGGCGCGGCGACGAACCTCCGCGCCGGCGTCTCGATCCGCGTGCCGATCGGCGAGCCGAAGATCGTGATCCGGAAGGGCGAATTCCGGCTCTACTACCTGTTCGCCGGCGGCTACGTGCAGGACTTCCCGGTCGGGCTCGGCCGCGAGGGCACGA
>DASUGR010000103.1:0-9027 GCA_036273915.1 Planctomycetota bacterium
CTGGTTCTGCGCCCAGGCGCTCCGCGGGCCGTGGAACTTCATCGAGATGAAGTACGTGCCCAGCGACCTGTTCCGGGTGCGCGGCCACCGGCCGCCGTCGTTGCGGTGATCGCCTAGTAGAGGCGGATCATCTCGTTCGACGAGCGCGTGGTCGCGTGCAGGTTGAACCACGCGTCGAGCTCGAACATCGGGTCGTCGTCGCGCAGATCGCCGAGGATCCCGAGCGCCACCGCGGCGAACTCCCGCGCCGTCGACGGCGTGCCCTTGTCCTTGAGCACGGCCAGCAGCGGCTCGACGCTCTCCGCGTGCGCCAGGTAGATCAGTGCGAGCATGACGCGCGACTGCGCCAGCGCGGAGCCGGCCTTCGGCAGCCGGATCGCGAGATCGTGCGCGATCCCGCGCTGCCCGAGGAGGCCCAGGGCGAGGGCCGCATCCTCGAGCACGCCGGGCGTGCCCTCCGCCGCGGTCTCCTTGAGCGTGTCGACGGCGGCGGGA
The DNA here is from genome assembly GCA_036273915.1 of Planctomycetota bacterium. Lineage (GTDB taxonomy): Bacteria > Planctomycetota > PLA2 > PLA2 > PLA2 > PLA2. The sequence goes on from DASUGR010000103.1 coordinate 496, forward strand.
GACGCGGTCCCGAGGAGCCCGATCGCCTGCGCCGCGCAGCCGCGCGCGGTCGCGGGGAGCCTCGGCCACTTGAGCCGCTCGACGAGGGCCTTCTCGCCGTCGGCCGCCATCGCGAGCCCCACCGCGAGCGAAAGCGCGGATCCGAGCTCCATCTGCGCCGCCTTGTCGAGTTCGGAGCGCAGGAAATTGCCGATCCTTCTCGCCTCGTCGCCACCGGCCGTGCGCGCGCCGAGCCCGAGCGCGAGCGCGCAGTAGGGCTTCACCGAGGCGTTGCCGCCGTGGTCGATCGCCTCCGTGAGCATGGCGAGCGAACGCGGGGGCCGCGCGGCGCCGAGCGCCACGGCCGCGAAGCCGCGGAGAACCGTGTCGTTCTCCTTCTCGAAGCACTCCCGGAGGGCGCGCCCCGCGGCATCGGCGTCGGCCTCGTCGCGCGCCGTGCCCTCGCGGAGCATCCGCCCGATGGCGAGCGCCGCCGCCCGCTTCGTCTCGATGCCGCTCCGCCGGGAGCGGAGCGTCGCCAGGAGGTCGTCGATCGCGGTGAAGCCCGCCGCGCGGCCGAGGGCCGTGACCGCGTGGGAGCGCTCGATGTCGGTGAGGCGCACGCCGCCGATCTCGCCCTTGCGGGTGGCGCGGGCGAGCTCCGGCACGGCGGCCGCGTCCCCCGCGATCCCGCACGCCCAGAGAAGGTTCGCAGCCTCCTCGCCGTCCTCGATGCGGTCGGCGGCGAGTCCTGCGACGAGGCCCATGCGCAGCTTCAGGTCGCTTCGCGCGCGGAGCGCGATCGAGAAGATCGTGAGACCGCGCAGGCGGCCGCGCAGCGCGGCGGGGTCCTTGAGGACGAGGTCGTAGAAGGCGCGGACGTTCCGGATCGTGTCCTCGTCCGAGATCGGGCCGAGGATCCCGAGCCCGACCGCCGCCGCCTCGCGCACGTCCATGGGCTCCGAGTCCCGCGTGATCGTCTCGACGAACCGGCGCGCATCCTCCTCGCCGCCCGCGCGTCCGAGCGCGATGAGCGCCGAGGCGCGCACCATGCGCTCCGGGTCCTTGTCCGCGATCTGGCGGAGCGTGGCGAGCACCTCCTCGCGCCGCGCGCCGAGCGGATCGTGCTGCCGCGGACCGTCGCCGGTGAGCACGATCCGCTCGCGCATCATCTTGCGCAGCCCGAGCAGGTACTCGCGGTTGTACTCCCACCAGTAGACCCACGGCTGCTCGCCCGACGAGCCCCGGGTCGCCGGCCGGTCGGGCCGCACCTTCGGGCGTCCCTGGTCCGGCGGCTCGGGAGCCGGGGGCGGCGGGTCGGGTTGGCCCGGTTGGGGATCGGGCGTGGCCGGCGGGGGCGGGGGCGGCGGGTCGTCCGGCTGCCCCCAAGCCGGGAATTCCGGGCCCGGCTTCGGCGGCGGGGGCGGGGGCTTCTCGGGAGGGGGCGGCGGTGCCGTCGACCCGTGGCCCCCCGCGGGGACCGCGGCCAAGAACACGAGCAGAAGCACCCCTGCCAGCCGCATCTGTTGCCCCACTTGATTCTAGACGCGCTCCCGGGGGGGATGGGACGCGCGTTTCAGGTTTTTTCGACCTGCACCAGGCAATCGAAGAAGACCGCGCCGTGGCCCATGTCGGTCACGTCGTCGTGCGTGAACACGTTGGCGCTGAATCCGTCCCGGCTGATCCAGCGTCCCTGCGGCAGGGAGACGACCCCTTCGCGCACGGCGTCGTCCACGCGCGCGGTGAGGGACGCCTCGCCGCGGTCGTTGAAGACGCGCACGCGGTCCCCGGTCGCGACGCCGCGCGAGCGGGCGTCCGCCGGGTGGAGAAGGAGGGGGGCGGGGGGGGAGGGTTCGCCCGGGGCCGCGAGCTGGCTGCAGTGGCGATCGGCTGCCTTGGGCGTGATGAGGTGGAGCGGGTAGCGCTTGAACCGCTCGGGGTCGCTCTGCTCCGACTCGCGCGACGGAGCGTAGAGCGGGAGCGGGTCGACGCGCCACGAGATCTCGGCCGACGCGCTCCGCAGCTCCACGCGGCCGGACGGCGTCGCGAAGCGGCGGTCGGCGAACGGCACGTGGTCCTGCCCGTGCCGCGCGAACGGCTGCTTGGCGAGGCGGTTGACGGACAGCCCGGGCGGCAGCACGTGGTTGATCATGTGGTCGGCGTCGAGATCGAACTGGTCGGTCGGGTACCCGAAGCGCGTCGCGAGCGCGCGGTAGATCTCCCGCTCGGTCCGCGCCTCCGGGGGGGGCTCGACGCACTTCGGCTTGAGCCGCAGGACGCCATCCCAGGGCCCCTGCACGATGTCGGTCTCCTCGAACATCGACTTCGCGGGAAGGACCACGTCGGCGCGGTCTGCGGTGTCGGTCCGCCAGAGGTCGATCACGCAGAGGAAGTCGAGGCTCCTGAGCGCGTAGTGGACCGCCGCGGCGTTCGGCGACTGCGCGACCGGGTTCGCCCGCTCCACGATGGCCGCGACGACGCGCGGCGCCGCGGCGTCGAGCGTGACCCTGCCGAGGCGCGACACCGCGCCGAGCTGGCGCACGCGCGGCGGCGCGGGGAGGCGGAACGGATACGGGCGGGCGACGAACGCGTCCTCGTTGAAGAAGTCGAACCCGCCGCCGGGGACGCCGATGTTGCCCGCGATCGCCTGGAGCGCCGCCAGGGCGCGCACGGTCTGTCCGCCGTTCCGGTACCGCTGGAGCCCGAAGCCCGCGGCGACGTTCGCGGGGCTCTTCGCGGCGAACGCGCGGGCGAACTCGACGACGCGCTTCGCCGGGATGCCGCAGACGCGCGCCGCCTTGCCGGGCTCGTGCTGGCGGATGAGCGCCCGGTACTCCTCGAAGCCGTGCGCGTGGTCGCGCACGAACGCTTCGTCGTAGAGGCCCTCCTCGATGAGCACGCGCGCCACCGCGTTGGCGAGGAAGCCGTCGGTGCCCGGCCGGGGCGCGAGGTGCTCGTCGCAGAGCGCCGCGGTCTCCGTCCGGACGGGGTCGATGCACACGAGCACCGTCCCCTTGGCCTTGGCCTCCTCGAGGAACCGCATCCGGTGCGGGTTCGTGACCGCCGGGTTGCCGCCCCAGACGATGGCCATCCGCGCGTTGAGGAGGTCCTCCGGCGGGTGGTGCCGGAGCGCGCCGAACGTGAGGCGGGTCGCCTCCATCCCGGCCGCCCGGCAGAGGTCGCCGTAGACCGTGGACCAGCCGCCGAAGTAGGACAGGAAGAGCTCCCCGAAGCGGGCCATCACGCCGTCCATGCCGTGGCCCGTGTAGTAGAGGATCGCGCGCGGGTCGTGCTCCCGCGCGATCGCGGCGAGCGCCGCCCGGATCCGCTCGAGCGCCTCGTCCCAGCTCGCGGGCTCGAGGGGACCGTCGCGTCCCTTCCGGACGAGCGGCTGCCGGAGGCGGTCGGGTCCGCCGAGCCGCTCGACGTACCGCTGCGCGAAGTCGGAGAGACGCCCGCGCGAGAAGCGGTCGTCGGGATCGCCCTCGACCCGCACCAGGCGGCCATCCTCGATGTGCGCCACCATCGCATCGCCCCCGTACCCGGAGGCGGGGCTGGCCGTGCGGACCCGTTTCACGGACGAGAGGGTATCCGGAAACCCGGTTCCGGCGCGATCCCCGGCCGTCGGCGTCACTTCCCGCGCGCGCGCTTCTCCTCGGCCTTCACCCGCTCCCAGTGGGCGAGCACCTCCTCGGTCGTCGTCGCCTTGGCGTCGCCGAAGACGTGCGGGTGGCGGCGCACGATCTTGTCGCGCGCGCCCTCGATCACCTTCCGGATGTCGAAGGCGCCCTCCTCCTCGGCGATCCGCGCGGCGTGGATCACGTTGAAGAGCAGGTCCCCGAGCTCCTCGCAGATGTGGGCTCGATCTCCCGACTCGATGGCCTTGAAGACCTCGTCGGCCTCCTCCCGGACGTACCGTCCGAGGTCCTTCATCGTCTGCTCGCGGTCCCAAGGGCACCCCCCGGGGCCGCGCAGGCGGGCCATAATCGCGACCAGCTCCCGAAACGCCTCTCCCGGCATCGCCCTGATATCGTACTCAGCGGTTGGCTCCGGTTCGAAGAGGCATTCGTTGGTCGCCGCGCTCGTCCTGCTGCTCCTCGCCGCCCCCGCACCCCCTGAGATTCCCGTGCGGAGCGGCGCCCCGATCACCCTCGACGGCCGCGTCGGGGAGGCCGAGTGGGCCGATGCCTTCTCCATCACCCGGGAGGACGCGAGAGAGCACCGCGTCCGCTTCCGGCTGAAGCGGACGGGGCCGTGGCTCGCGCTGGCGTTCGAGGGGGACCAGGCGTACCTGGGCGAGGTTCCCCGGCTCTACGTGACCGACGCGTCGGGGGCCTGGATCACGAACGTGATCCTGGGCCTCGGCCAGCCGGCGCTGCCGCCGGCCCTCTGGCGGCGCGGCGGCGCGCGCGACTTCGACAACCCCGACCTCGGGCCCGGGGATTGCCCGCGCGCGTGCCTCGTGCGCTTGGACCTCGGCGGCGAGGACCGCTGGTCGGCGGAGGTGCTCCTGCGGCTCGGGGCGCTCGGCATCGGCCGCGGCGACCTGCGCGACCTGCGCGGGCTCTTCGTGGTCCACGCGAACGATCCCGAGCGTCGCGAGGTCTTCACCCTCCCGGGCGGCGCCGGCGACCCGCACGATCCCGCGCAGTACGCCCGCCTCGTCTCGCCCGACGGCTGGGGCGCGGGGGAGACGTGGGCGCCGGTCGCGCCGGAGCAGTCGCGGGAGTTCGACGACGCGCAGCTCCTCTACCGGCTCTGCCTCGAGCACGACAAGGTCTCGCAGAACGAGGCGCCGGAGCAGCTCGTGATCGCCAACGCCGTGCGTCCCCGCACGATGAGCCGCATCTCCGCGCTCCGGAAGGAGATCGAGGACGGGCGTGCCCGCAACCCGACGCTGCCCGCATGGACCTACTTCCTCGGCCGGCTGCTCCACGAGGCGAACCTGTACGACGAGGCGGAGAAGGTGATCCAGTCGATCCCGCCGCCGCTGCGGGCGAACGACACCTTCGCGAGCCTCGCCGCGGAGCACTTCCTCGACACCGAGCGCTTCGACGAGGCCCTGGAGATCTGCCGGAAGTGCCCCTACATGCGCGGCCAGGCCGAGCTCGTGAAGCTCGCCACGTCGGGCAAGACGGTCCTCGAGGAGGAGCGCGCGGCGATCGCGAAGGACGAGGCGAAGGAGGAGAAGAACCCCCGCGTCGCGCTCGTGACCTCGAAGGGCAGGATCGTGATCGAGCTGTTCGAGGACGACGCGCCGGGCGCGGTCCGGAACTTCATGGACCTCGTGCTGCGGCGGAAGTTCTACGACGGCCTGCGGTTCCACGAGGTCGAGGGGGCGCGGCTCGCGATCGTCGGCGACCCGCGTACGCGCCTCGGCTCGAGCGAGACCAAGGCGGGGCCCGGCTTCCGCCTCAAGAAGGACCGCTCCGAGCGCGGCCTCCTGCGCGGCTATGTCGCGGCGCTCCCGCTCGACGACGGCACGTTCCACGGCAGCGAGTTCCTCCTGAGCCTCGCGCCGATGCTGGGCGAGATGCCGCACACCTTCGTCTTCGGCCGCGTGGTCGAGGGCATGGACGTCCTGATGTCGATCGAGCAGGACGACCTCGTGCAGGAGGTGCAGGTCCTTTCGCGGAGGAACCACGGATATGAGGCTTCCGGTGCGCGCATCGACCGCTAGCCTCCTCGTCCTCCTCGCGGCGCTCCCTGCGGCCGCGCAGGATCCCGCCGCGGGGCAGGACCCGGCCCCGGCCGCCTCGGGCGAGGCGTCGCTGACCGTGCCCACCGGGACGGCGCCGGTCGTCGACGGGACCATTGGCGAGTCCGAGTGGGCGGCCGCCGCGCCCTTCGTCGTCGGGCGCGGCGTCGACGTCTACGGGAACGGATGGGTCCTCCGCTCGGGGCGCCAGCTCTACCTCGGGTTCGACTCGAAGGTGACGCCGTGGGGGATCGGGCTGCGCGTCACCGTCACCGACCCCGTCTCGCGCCGCGAGACGATGCTGCTCGTGACGCCGATCAACCCGCCCCGGCCCCCGCTCGCCGCGTTCCGCACGCTGGTCGACCGGCCGCCGGAGCGGCTCCCGGTCGTGACGTGCGACATCCGTTTCTCGATGGCCGGCCGCCAGGGGTTCGGCTTCGAGGCGCGCGTGCCGCTCGACCTCCTCGAGATCGGGTCCACGGAGAAGGAGTACCGCTTCGCGCTCGAGGTGTGGGCGCTCGGCGACGAGCGCGTGATCGCGGCCTATCCGCAGGACGCCCGCACGGCGGTGGCGCAGGCATCGCCCGCCGTCCTGAAATCGGTGGGGGCTTGGGGGGCCGGCGAGGATCCGCGCGCGTCGCCGCCGCCCAACGAGGCGCTCGCCCTGCTCCAGGAGATCGAGTCGGAGCCCGAGGAGCAGGATGCGCCGTTCTTCCCGCGCGACGCCGGCTGGCTCGAGGGGAGACGCCGGGACGCGCCGCTCGCCGATCTCGAGGCGCGGGCGGCGCGCATCGCGGCGGCATGCCCGGACCTCATCCCGGTCCGCACGTTCCTCGTGCAGGTGCGGATCGCGCGGAACGACCCCGCGGCGGCGCTCGCCACGCTCGAGGAGCTGGGCGCCTACCTGCCGCAGCTTGCGACGACGCCGCGCCACCTGCTGATCCGGTCGCAGCTGCTGCGCGACCTCGGGCGCTACGACGACTCGCGCGCGCTGCTGACGGAGCACGCCGAGGAGCTGAAGGACGACCCGATCGCCGGGCGCGAGCTCTCGGACGTCCTTGGGTGGCGCGAGGCGTGGAGGGTCGAGCAGCTGATCCGGAAGGCGGAGGCGGAGCGCGACGACCTGCCGAGGGTCCGGCTGACGACGACGAAGGGCGACATCGACATCGAACTCTTCGAGGACGACGCGCCGAACGGCGTCGCCAACTTCATCTCGCTCGTCGAGTCGGGCTTCTACGCCGGCACGCGCTTCCACTGGGCGAGCGGCGGGGACCACGTGGTCGGCGGCGACCCGAACTCCAAGGACGACGATCCCCACAACGACGGCTACGGCGATCCCGGGTACCTGATCGAGTCGGAGCCCGGTCGCCGCCTGACGTTCCCGATGTCGGTGGCGTTCGCCGACAAGCGCCGCGAGCGGCGCACGGAGGGCTCGGCGTTCTCGATCTTCCTCGCCCCGTTCCCGCCCGGCGACGGCGTCAACACCGTCCTCGGGCGGGTGCTCGCCGGCGAGGACGTCGTCCGCCGGCTCGAGTACTACGACAAGATCGAGAAGGCCGCGGTCCTCCGCAAGCGCGCCCACCCCTACACGCCCGTCAAACGTTAGGAGTCGTGCGAGAACCAATGCGTCAAACACCGAGGCCGGGCGAGACGGCGCGAGGCAGGGAGCGACGACGACGCGTATCCGCGGAGCGATACGCGGAGGAGGAGCGAAAGAGCACCGGGTCGTCGCAGTCGGCCGAATGCAGCAGTTGCTCTTGCACGACGACTTAGGGCAACCATTGCGCCACGGGATGCCCCTAACCGGTGATCCCACAGGCGTTTGCGGCCGCCGGATGCGGCATTTCGGTCCGCACCCCGGGGGGGGGTCGGGCGAGCGCGCGTGCGGCCGGCCGTTGCAACGTCTTTCCCCATCGCCACTTGTGCCCGATGGATGGCGCAATGGTAGCCGTTCAATCGCCGAAGGACATGCCGAGCGCGCGGGCCGCGGAGAGGAACCTCCCGCCCGCGTCCACGCGACGCACCTTCCCGGCGGCGTCGGACAGCGGCGCGAGTTGCACGATGCTGTTCCGGTACGCGGTGAACACGTTCGTCTGGTTGGCCGCGAGCGCGCGCGCCGCGAGCACGCCCATGCGGCTCGCGAGGACGCGGTCGAAGGCCGTCGGCGTGCCGCCCCGCTGCAGGTGCGCGAGGGAGAGCGAGCGCACCTCGTGGTCGAGCACCTTGCGCAGCTCGTGGGCGAGGACCTCGGCCGCGCCCCCGAGGATCTCGCGACCGGCGAGCTTCGAGCGGTAGCGGTCGAGCACCTTCTCGCCGCCCTCCTGCACCGCGCCCTCCGCCATCACGACCAGCGTGTACGTGCGGCCGCGCGCCGCCCGGTCCGCGATCTTGGCCGCGATGCGCTCGATGCGGTACGGGATCTCGGGGATCAGCGAGATGTCGGCGCTGCCGGCGAGCGCGCCGTGGAGCGCGATGTGGCCCGCGTTCCTCCCCATCACCTCGACGATCATCACGCGGTGGTGGCTCTCGGCCGTGTCGATCAGCCGGATGCACATGTCGGCGACGAGCGACACCGCCGTGTCGAATCCGAACGTCTGGTCCGTCCCCTCGACGTCGTTGTCGATCGTCTTCGGGACGCCGACGACGCGCGCGCCGAGCGATGCCATCGCCGCCGCGACGGTCAGCGACCCCTCGCCGCCGACGATGACGAGGCCCTCGAGCCCGATCTCCTTCATGCGCTCGACGAAGAACGCGGGGTCGCCGCGGTAGCGGTTGTTGCAGCCGAGGATCGAGCCGCCGCGCCACAGGAGGCCGCGCACGGAGTCGCGCGTGAGCGGAACGATCCCCTCGTCGCC
>DASUGR010000104.1:0-15503 GCA_036273915.1 Planctomycetota bacterium
GGCGTGCCTCGCGAAAGCGAGGCTCATGGGGGCCGACCTTGGCGACGCTTCGCTCCCGGGCGCCGACCTCTCGGGGGCGTACCTCTACCGCACCTCCGTGAAGGGCGCGGACCTCTCGGGCGCGAATTGCTCCGGCACGTCGTTCCTCGGCCTCGACCTGCGCGCCGCCCGCCTCGACGGCGCGAACTTTTCCGCGGCTCGCCTCGATCGGTGCCGTCTCGACCGGGTGCGCCTGCGCGCGGCGCGGTTCGACCACGCCGATCTCGAGGAGGCCTTCCTCACCGGGAGCGCGCTGCCCCGGGCGTGCTTCCGCGACGCGAACCTCCGCCGCGCGAAGGTCGCGGACATCGACTGGGAGGGCGCCGACCTGCGCGGCGCGGACCTCGAGGGCGCGATCTTCCACATGGGCTCGTCGCGCGGCGGACTCGTGGACAGCTTCCTCGCGTCCGAGGGCACGCGCACGGGCTTCTACACCGACGATTTCGACGAGCAGCACTTCAAGGCGCCGGAGGCGATCCGCAAGGCGAATCTCCGCGGCGCGGACCTCCGGGGCGCGAAGGTCCTCGGCGCGGATTTCTACCTCGTGGATCTCCGCGACGCGCGCTACGACAAGGAGCAGGAGAGGCACTTCCGCCGGTGCCGCGCGATCCTCCGCACGAAGACGGTCTGAGCCCGCCCTATTCCCCCTTTTCATGGCGCGGTAACGCCCGTCGCGTTTGACCGCGGGGCCGGGCGCGGCGAGAATCGACGTCGATGGGCGGACTCTCCTACACCCGGGCCGGCGTCGACACGACGCAGGTGGAACACGAGACGGACCTCCTCGCGCGGATCCTCGCGCCGACCATGAAGCTGCGGACCGGCGTCGGGCGCTCGGTCCTTCCGCACGGCTACTACGCGAGCGCGCTGAGGATCAGCGACGACCTGGCGCTCGCCTGCTGCACCGACGGCGTCGGCTCGAAGGTGCTCGTCGCGGAGCAGATGGGGAAGTTCGACACGATCGGCATCGACTGCGTCGCGATGAACGTGAACGACATGATCTGCATCGGCGCGGAGCCGATCGCGATGCTCGACTACATCGCGGTCGAGCGGCTGCACCCGGGCCTCCTCTCGGAGGTCGCGAAGGGGCTCGCGGAGGGCGCGATGCAGGCGTGCATCTCGATCCCCGGCGGCGAGACGGCGCAGCTGCCGGAGATCATCCGCGGCGTGCTGCCCGGGAGGGGCCTCGACCTCGTCGGCACGGCGATCGGCGTCGTGCCGATGAAGCGGCTGAACGACGGGGGCCGCGTGGCGCCGGGCGACGTGGTCATCGGCCTCGCGAGCAGCGGCGTCCACAGCAACGGCTACACGCTCGCGCGCCGCGCGCTGTTCGAGGCGGGCGACTACGACGTGGACACGAACGTGCGGGAGCTCGGCACGACCGTCGGCGAGGCGCTGCTCGCGCCCACGCGCATCTACGTCGCGGAGGCGATGGAGCTCTTCGAGAAGGTCGACGTGAAGGCGCTCTGCCACATCACGGGCGACGGCTTCCTGAACCTCTGCCGCGTGGCGGCGCCGGTGGGCTTCGTGCTCGACCACCTTCCCCCCGCGCCCCCCATCTTCGACCTGATCCAGGCGGCCGGATCCGTCGAGACCGCGGAGATGTACCGCGTGTTCAACATGGGCACCGGCCTCTGCGTCATCGTCTCCGAGGGCGACGTCGACAAGGCGTGCGAGATCGCGAAGAGGCACGGGAGCGTCCCGTCCGTGATCGGCCGCGCCGTCGCCGACCCGACGCGCACGGTGAAGCTCGAGGATCTCGGGCTCTCCGGCAACACGACGACCTTCGCGTGAGGGAGGATCGCCGCGGATTTCTCGGCGGGCTCGTCGCCGCGGTCTTCGGGCTGCCGGGCGCGGCGGCGCTCCTCGGCGCGCGCGGCGCGGGCGGGCGCTGGGTCGACGCGGGGCCCTTCGCCGCGCTCCCGGACGGGGAACCGAGGCGGATCCTCTACGACGTGCGCGCGGGCTGGGAGGCGCGGAAGAAGGCGTGCTTCCTCGTGCGGCGCGGCGATTCGGTGATCGCGCTCGACGCGACGTGCACGCACGCCGGGTGCACGGTGCGCGCGGCTGCGCAGGCCGATTCCTCGGGGGAATCGGGAGGGGGTCCGGGGGCCGCCTTCCTCTGCCCGTGCCACGGCGGGGCGTTCTCGATCGACGGCGAGGCGGCGAAGGCCCCCGCGACGCGGCCGCTCGCGCGGCTCGAGACGCGCGTCCTCGACGGGCAGGTGCAGGTGCGCGTGTGAGCTTCGGTCGGCTCGCGGTCGTCGTCGCCCTGGGCGGGCTCCTCTCGGGCGCGCTCCTCGCGTTTCACTACGCGCCGACGTTCGAGGCGGCGCGCGACGCGACCGCGCACGTGGAGACGCTCCCGCTCGGGAGGCTGCTGCGCTCGCTCCACCACTGGGCCGGCACGTTCACGCTCGTGCTCGCGGGGCTCCACGGCATCCTCGTGTTCGCGCGCGGCGGCCACCGGGCGGACGGGAAGAGGCTCTGGGTCCTCGGCTCTTTCCTCTTCCTCGTGCTGCTCGGCTTCTCGTACACCGGCTACCTGCTGCCGGGCGACGAGCGCGGGCTCGCGGGCATCAAGGTGATGGAGGGCGTCGCCTCCTCGGCGCCGGTCGTCGGCGGGAAGGCCGCCGCGGTTCTGCGCGGCGGCGACGCGATCTCGAGCGCCACGCTCACGCGCCTCTACGCGGTCCACGCGTTCGTGCTGCCCGCGGCGCTCGCGCTCCTGCTCGCGGCGTTCGTCGCCTCGTGGCGGCGCGCGCGGACGGCGCCCCCGCGCCCCCTCCTGCTTCCGGCCGCGGCGACGCTCGCGCTCCTGCTGCTCGCCGCGCTCCTCTTCCCGCCGGCGCTCGGCGCGAAGGCCGACTTCCTCGGCGAGCCGCCGCCCGACGCGCGGCCGGAGTGGTTCTTCCTGTGGGTGAACGAGCTCCTATACCGCGTGCCGGGGAACGTGTTCCTGCTCGCGGGCCTCCTGCCGGCGCTGCTCGCGGCGCTCGCGATCGGGCTGCCCTACTACGCGCGCGGCCGGCGCGGGCCGGAGGTCGCGGCCGCGCTCGCGGTCGCGCTCGGCATCGGCGGGCTGACGGCCGCGTCGCTCGCGCGGGCGCCGGAGCACGCCGCGGGGCCCCCGGCGACCGCCGCCGCGCCGGCCGCCGACGTGCCGGCGATCCTCAGGAAGTTCCAGTGCGCGCGGTGCCACAGCATCGACGGCGCCGCGTCGGCGGACGACACCGGCCCGCCGATCAACCGGACCGCCGCGGCCGACCACCCCGCGGTCAAGGACCTCTTCACGCGCGAGTTCTTCCGGCGAAAGGTCGGCGACCCGCGCAAGTACTGGGACCTGACGTCGATGAACTACACGCCGACGCGGCTGAAGCCGACGCCCGAGGAGCTCGCCGCGCTCGAGGCGTGGTTCTTCGACCGGTAGGAAAGAAGACGGGCGCGGCCCGTGCCGCGCCCGTGCGTGTCGTTCGGGACGGGGACCTACTTCACGCGCGTGTAGGTCAACTCCATCATCTTCGCCTCCGGACCGTCGCCCTGGGTGCAGAACATCTCCAGGATCTGCTTGTCGTTGTCGACGTGCTTGAGAACGAGGCGGTGCTTCATGTCCTGGCCGTCCGGGCCGCAGCAGGTACCCTCGAACTCGCAGGTGCCGGGCTCCGTCTCGGTCCCGGTCATGAGCATGACGCCGGTGCTCATGTTGCAGATCCACAGGGACTCGTACTTCTTCGTCGCGTTGTTGTACCCCGTGTAGCCGATGCCGAGATCGGGCATGCCCTGGAACTTGCCGTCGTACTCCTGCTTGAGGAAGCGGTCCCCGAACACCGAGGAGAAGACCGCCTTGCCCGTCGTGAGCATCGGTTCGGCGCCGGGCTGCATCCACATCTTGCCGTCGACGGTCCAGTTCCCCACGCACTTCATCAGCTTGGCGTGCTCGGGCCCGGGCTTCGCGAGCTCCATCCACTGTGCCATCGGGTCCGCGCCCTCTTGGGCGCCCGCGCGCCCGAGCAGGAACGCGCCGACCAGCGCCGCGGCCATAAGGAAAATACTCTTACGCTTCATCGTGTGTTCTCCTCTCTCGTTCCATGGTTTGAATCGAGAGCGGCATCGTACCCGCACGGGCGATGAAAAGGGGGGGTCCGGGGGCCGGCCGCCGGGACCGGGAAATCACCCGAGAAGCAGCTCGTACCTCTCTTCCACGACGTCCGCGCCCCAGAGGCGGCCTGGCTTCTCCTCGGTCGGGACGAACCCCCTGGCCAGATAGAGCCGGGCGGCGCCCACGAGGGCGCTCACGGTCCAGAGAACGATCGATCGGTAGCCCTTTTCCCGGGAGAACGCGATCGCCTCGTCGAGGAGCCTCCCGCCGAGGCCCCGGCCGCGGGCGGAGGGGTCGACGAGGAACCAGCGGAGCTGCGCCACGTCCGGCGTCGCCGCGACGATGGCGATCGAGCCGACGATCCGGCCGTCGCGCTCCGCGATCCAGAGCCGCTCGCGCGGCGACGCCGCGATCGCGAAGCGGGCGAGCGGCTCCGCGACGTACGCCTGAAACGTCGGGTCGAATCCGTATTCGCGCGCGTAGAGGACGCCGTGCATCCGCACGATCTCCCCGACGTCGCCGGGTGAGATCTCCGTCCGCACCGTCGTCTCCGCGCCGGATCGCACGGCGTCATTCTCGCGCGGTGCGACGAGCCATGCAGCGAGGAAATGCTTGACGCCCGCGCACCCGACCGTAGACTCCCGCACGTCGAGGCGAGCGCCTCGCGATCTTTTCGAACGCGAATTCATCGAGAGCAGCCGAGGGAACAGGCCCTGCGACGCTGCAGCAACCGGCCGCGGAAGCGGCAAGGTGCTAACTCCTGCCCGACCCCGGGAAAGATGAGCAGACGCGGGACCCGTTCCGCGTGCGAAAGGCCTCTTCTTCCCGAAGAGGCTTTTTTCGTGCCTCTTCGGGGTCTCCGGGCCGGGCATGAGGACCTGAGGAGGAACCCATGTCCACGGAAACGAGTGACGCCCGGCGCGCACGCGCCCAGCGGCCCCAACGCAGCGCGCGACGACCCGTCCCGCGGGTCCGGATCGGCCTTCTCGGCCTCGGCACGGTCGGGCAGGGCCTTTGCCGTCTCCTCGCGGAGAAGGGCGCGCGGATCGAGGAGGAGCACGGCCTTTCCTTCGAGGTGAAGGCCGTCCTCGTCCGCGACACGCGGCGCGAGCGCGCCTTCTCGCCGCCTCCCGACCGCGTCACGAGCGACGTCGAGGAGTTCCTGCGCGGGCCGTACGACTGCGTGGTCGAGGCGATCGGGGGGACCGAGCCCGCGTACGGGCTCGTCTCGCGTTTCCTGCGCGGCGGCGTGCCGGTCGTGACGGCCAACAAGGCCCTCCTCGCCGAGCACGGCGCGGGGCTGCGCGCGCTCGCGGCGGCGAGCGGGACCTGCCTCCGCGCGGAAGCCGCGGTCGCGGCCGGGATCCCCCTGCTCTCGCTCCTCGAGCACTCGCTCAAGGCGGCCACGGTCCGTCGCGTGACGGCGATCCTCAACGGCACGTCCAACTTCGTCCTCTCGCGGATCGCGAGGCGGGGCGAGCGCCTCGGCGAGGCGGTCGCGCTCGCGCACCGGCTCGGCTTCGCCGAGGCGGACCCGACGCTCGACCTCTCCGGGATCGACGCGGCGCAGAAGCTCGCGATCCTCGTCGAGCGGCTCACGGGCACGGCGCTCCCGCTCGAGGCGATCGACGTCGCGGGCCTCGGCGAGGTGACGCCGCGGGAGTGCGCGCTCGCGGCGGCGCTCGGCTACGCGCTGAAGCCCGTCGCCTTCGCGGAGCTCGACGGCGGCGAGGCGCGCGCGTTCGTCGCGCCCGCCGCCGTGCCGCTCGGACGGCGGCTCGCGGGCGTCGACGACGAGCTCAACTGCGTCGAGCTCGAGACCGACACCGCCGGCACGCTCACGCTCGTCGGGAAGGGGGCGGGCGGGCTCCCGACCGCGTCCTCGATCCTCGATGACCTGCTCGCGGTCGCGCGCGGCGGCGCATGCGGCGCCCCCCCCGCCTCCCCCCGCGCCCCCCTCCACCCCGCCCCGTGCCGGACGCCCTGGCTGCTCGCGCTCCACCTCGCGGCGGACGCGGCGGACTCGGTCCTCGATCTCCTGCGAAGCGCCGGCGTGCGGACGCGGGAGGTCCGCGAGGCGACCCACGCGCTCGTCGCCGTCACCGCCCCCGAGCCCCGGGAGCGGATCGAGCCCCTCCGTGCGCTCCTGAGATCCCTGCGCGCCGTCGCCGACGCGCGCTTCTTCCGCGTCCTGAAGGGAGAGTGACATGCGCCTCGACACGATCCTCATCCACCACGCGCAGGAGGCCGACCCCGCGACGGGGGCGCTCGCCACGCCGATCGCGCAGACGTCGACGTTCGTGCAGGAGTCGCCGGGCGTCCACAAGGGCTACGACTACTCGCGCACGAACAACCCGACGCGCGAGACGCTCGAGCGCGTGCTCGCGGCGCTCGAGGGCGTCGAGCGGTGCGCGGTCTTCTCGAGCGGCCTCGCGGCTGAGAACGCGATCCTCCAGGCGCTCGTGCGCCCGGGCGACGCGGTGATCACGACGCCCGACCTCTACGGCGGCACGTACCGGCTCCTGAACGCCGTGTTCGGGCCGCTCGGCGTGTCGCACCGGCAGGTGGACCTGAACGACGCGGACGCGCTCGGGGACGCGCTCGCGACGCTGCCGGCGAGGCTCGTATGGGTGGAGTCGCCGACGAATCCGCGGCTCCAGGTGTACGACATCGCCCGGATCTGCGACGCGGCGCGGCGCTTCGGGGTGCCGGTCGTCGTCGACAACACCTTCGCCACGCCCGTGAACCAGCGGCCGTTCGAGTTGGGCGCGGACCTCGTCGTCCACTCGGTGACGAAGTACCTCGCCGGGCACTCGGACCTCGTCCAGGGCGCGGTGCTCGCCCGGGAGGAGCGCCTGTTCGCTCCGGTGAAGCTCCTCCAGAACGCGACCGGCGCCGTGCCCTCGCCGTTCGACTGCTGGCTCACGCTGCGGGGCCTGAAGACGCTCCCGCTGCGCGTGGAGCGGCACAACCGGAGCGCGCTCGAGCTCGCGAGGAGGCTCGAGGGGCACGCGGCGGTCGCGCGCGTGCACTACCCGGGGCTGCCGTCGCACCCCGGCCACGGGATCGCGCGGCGCCAGTCGTGCGGCGGGTTCGGCGGCGTCGTGTCGATCGAGCTCCTCGCGACCGAGGCGGAGACGCGACGCTTCGTCTCCACGCGGCGCTACTTCAAGCTCGCCGAATCGCTGGGCGGCGTGAAGTCGCTCGTCTGCCACCCGGCGTCGATGACCCACGCGTCGATCCCTTCGGAGGAGCGCAGGCGGCTCGGGCTTCCCGACACGCTCGTGCGCCTCTCGGTCGGCCTCGAGGACGTGCGCGACCTCGCGGAGGACCTCCTCGAGGGGCTGGACGGCGTGACCCGGGCCCGCGGCGCCGCGCGGGCGCAGGGCGCCGCGGAACGCCAGCAGGCCCGCCCCTAGCGCGCTCCCGTCACGATTCCCGTGTCGACGCCGTGGGGGCAGATGAGCACCCACCCGTACTCGCCGCCGAGGATCTCGATGAACTCGAGCTCGCACAGGCCGTTCGTGTAGACGCTGCCGTTCCATACGAACAGCTGGCCGTCGAACGCGACGATGTAGCCGCCGACCCACGAGGTCGCCACATGATCGCCCCCCTCGTCGTGCTGGGCATAGGCCCCCTGGGGCAGCATGTCGGCCACTGCCGCCGTCGCGCACAGCGCAACGGCGAAAACGACACAAAGGCTCTTCACGGTTCACCTCCCTGGAACTGGGGTTCAGGTCCCGATGCAAGCGTCACTCCCGCACCGCGATGCCGTCGTTGGCGGCGGCGAGGTCGTCCAAGAAGCCCTCCCACCGCTTCCCCAGCCCCTCCTTCGAGCCCGCCTGGATGCAGTTCACCTGCACCAGCCGGTACCGGTTCAGATAGGAGAGCTCGCCGAGGATGCCCAGGCGGTCCGTCTCCGCCCCGCGGCTCGGCACGCCGTCGGTCAGCACGTAGACCGCGTCCACGTCGTCGTCGGAGAGCGCGAGCGCCAGCGCGTCGTAGAGGTTCGTCCAGCCCGCCGGCTTCTCGTCGCCGATCCAGTCCGAGCACGCGCGCCGCGTTCCCGATGTCACCGGCACGAGCCGCGGCTTCCACGACGCGACGTCCGTGCGGAAGAGCACGACGTTGAACCGCGCGTCGTCCGGCAGCCGCTCGACGACTGCGCGCAGGTCCTCGACCACGAGATCCCAGCGCGTCTTCCCGCCCTTGCCGGGCGCGGGCTCGACCATCGAGCGGCTCGCGTCGAGGATGAAGCAGCAGCGCCGCGACGCGACGGGGATGCTCCGGAACGTCACGCGCGCGGAGCTGTGGCCCGCGCCGGAGGGCGCCTGCGCCCGCGGCGGCGGGAGCTCGAACGTCCGGCCCCCGGACCCCCACCACTTCTCCCACCTGGCGAGGTCGTCGCCGAACGGAAGGCCCGTGAGCCCCTCGAGCGCGGCCGCCGCGCGCGCCCGCACGCGCCCCGGCGGGTCCTTGAGCACCCGCATGAGCACGGGCAGGTCGTCCTTCTGGCGGCGCCGCTCGGCCGCGAGCACGACCGCCAGCCGCACGCGCCACGAGCGGTCCCGTGCGAGCCGCTCGAGCACGGCCCGGTCGTCGGTCACGCGGGCGCACGCGATCCGCAGCTCCTCGGCGGGATCCGAGACGAACGGCGCCGCGAGCGCGGGCTCATTGAGGCACTCGAGCGCGAGCGCACGGGTGCGCGCGTCCCGCAGCTTGAGCGCCGTCTCGAGCTGCGGACGCGCGACGCGGCCCGTGGCGAGCGCGCGCGCCCGCACCTCGGCGTCGGGGTCGAGCGCGAACGGCGTCGCGTCCTCCTTCCGCGCGACGACCGCGCGCACGCCCTCGGCGCGCGCCTTGGGATCACGCAGCGCGAGGATGTCGCGGGCGAGATCCGGCCCCTCCGACGGCGGCCGCAGCAGCAGCTCGCGCCGCACGGCCTCGCGCACCCCCACGTGCGGGTCCGCGAGGAGGGAAAGAAGGGCGGCCCGTGACACCGGGCCCTCGTGCCCGCGCAGTGTGCGGACTGCTTGGAGGCGCAACTCGGGGGAGGGAGAGCGGGACCACTGGCGGAAGAGCGCCAGCGGATCCTGCTCCGGAGGGCAGAGGAGGAGGAGGGGGATGAGGTGACACGCGTTCATGTCGGGCACGGGGCGGGCCGCCCGGATATAAGTCGGGAGCGGGTGTCACTTTTGGGGCCCGGAAGAGGGGGGGTTCCGGGGGCCGGAGCCGCTTGCGGAGCGGGTTTGCGCGGGCGGCGCCTAGAAATTCAGGCTGGCGCCGATGAAGAAGCCGTCGAGCGTGCCGTCGACGTTGTACCCCTCGATCGTCCCGTCGATGTGGACCAGCCGGTAGCCCGCGCGCACGGCGAGGATCTTGAAGACCGTCATGCCGACGCTCGCCTGGACGTCCAGGTAGTCGATGTTGTAGTCGCCGTAGTCGAACGTGAGCCCGCTCACCTCCACCTCGAGGAGCAGGGGCCCGAGCTTCGCCTGGCCGAGGACGCCCGCGAGCGGGACCGGGACGGGCGTCGAGACGCTGCCGCTGCCCGACGTCGCGCCCGTGACGGTCACGTTGAAGTCGTAGTAGGAGATCCCGCCGAGCAGCGCGATCTTCACGAAGTCCGTGCTCACGATCGGCAGCGTGAGGAGGCCCCGGACGTTGGTGATGTCGACGTCGGTGTGCACGTCCTCGCTCACCACGAAGTCGACGCCGCCGAACGTGAACGTGTCGTTGATCGTGCCGTCGCCCTCGGTCTGGAACCGCCACGCGTCGACCAGGAAGCCGACGCCGCCGAGCGAGACGAACGCGCGCGGGACGAGCACGACCTCGGTGCCGTCGACGTTGAGATCGCTGAGGCTCGCGCTGTTGCCTGCGTCGTCCTCGAGATCGCCGGTGAGCGCCGGGAGCCACACGTCAAGGCGCAGGCTCGTTCCGAGGAGGCCGCCCGACGCGGCCGCGGAGAGGTAGCCGCCCTCCGTCCGGGGCATGGCCACGAGCGGCGTCCCGGCGAGGAGCGCCTCGACGTCCCGCTCGAGAGGCGTCGGACCCTCGCCCGCGGCGAATGCCGGCGCGGCGGCAGCGAGAAGCAGCAGCACGATGCGGCTCATGGGACACCCCCCTGACGTCGATGAAGGAGAGGTGGAGATCCCCTGCGGATACTGCCGGAACCCGGCGCCTCGCCTGAGGCTCCACCGTGTCGGGAATCGGCTGCTCTGCCCCGCCTGCTTTAGCGCCCAAGTGAGACGGGCGGAAGAACCGCGGCCCCCCGGCCCCCCCCTCGTCGCGGATGAGGACGTCCGCTCCCTTCTGAGACGCTCGCTCGCGGCCGTGGGCGCGGGATTCCTCTTCCGCATGGCCCTCTTCCTGCCCCTCTTCCTCTGGGCGCGCGCGAGCGACACGGGCGCCGGCGCGCTCAAGGGAGCGGTCGGCGGCGACCTCTTCGGCTGGGCCGTGCTGAGCGTTCTCCTCTGGCCCTTCCGCCGCGCGCAGGTCGGCGCGGGCGCGATCCTCGAGCTGGTGCTCGTCGGCCTCTACCTCCAGCGCGAGACCCTCTTCGAGATCACGAGCGACGTCGAGACGACCGCGGTCTCCGTGCTCTTCTTCTTCGGCGTGCTCATCCTGAAGACGGGCGTGTGGTCCGCGAACCACATCCTCGAGATCACCGGCGTGAAGGAGACCTCGTAGCGGTCGCGGCCCAGACGGCCTCGGCCCCGCGCCGCCCGAGCGCGCGCGCGCAGGCCCCGAGCGTCGCTCCGGTCGTCATCACGTCGTCGACGAGGAGCACGCGCGCGCCGCGCGCCGCGGCGTCCGCGCGGAACGCGCCGCGCGTCTCGCGCGCCCGCCCGCGGGCGGACCGGTGCACCGAGCCGACGCCGCCCCGCACGCGCCGCAGCAGCCGCGGCGCGAAGCGGAAGCCGAGCTCTTTGGCCGCGACGCGTGCGATCTCGCCCGCCTGGTTGAACCCGCGCTGTCGCCGCTTGGTCCAGTGGAGCGGCACCGGGCAGACGAGGACGTCCTCCGGCAGCGCGAGCTGGCGCGCGGCGGCGGCGACGAGGTGGCCGAGGGGCCTCGCCGCCGCGAGGACCCCCTTGAACTTGAGCGCGTGCACGAGCTCGCGCGCGGCGCCGGTGTGCGGCGCGGCAGCCCGCGCGGCGACGAGACGGGCCGTCCAGTCCGGGCAGGCCCCGCAGACCGGCGCCGGCAGGAAGAGCGTCGCGCCGCAGCGCAGGCAGACGGGCCCCCGGAAGAGGTCGAATCGCCTCAGGCACGCCGCGCAGAGCCAAGGGAGCCCGCCTGGCGGCCCGCGGCACAGGACGCAGAGCGGCGGCGTCAGCGCATCGAGGAGGGCGGCGAGGACTCCCACATAGATACGTCGGGAGCCGGTGTCACTTTCGGGGTCCTCTACCGCAGGAAAATGCGCTTCAGGTCGGTGAGATCGCGGAGAAACTGGATTCCGAAGAGCTCCCCCATCGCGCCGAGGAGAAAGAGCACGCCCCAGAGCACGAGGAGGACGAGCCCGGTCTTTCTGAGCCAGGGAGGAAGAGGCTCTTGCTGCTGCACGGCCGGCGCCATTCTACGAGAGTGCGGTCAGCCGCGGACGGGGGGTGAGGGGGCGCGGGGGAGAGGGGACGGCGGCCGACCCGCGGCGGGTCAGAATTCGAGGCCGCCCTTGATCAGAGCCTCGATGATCTCGCTCTCGGGCAGCCCGAAGCGCTCGCAGAGCTTCGCGACGATGCGGCAGAGCACGTCGACGCGCTTCGCGAGGTCCTGGCGCTGCGCGCCGTCCACGAGGATCGCCTCGAGGTCGAGGCGCGTGTCGGACGTGCCGCGCTCGGGCAGCTCCGGATCCGCCTCGTCGAACGCCACCTCGACGGCCGCGCCGCGGAGGTCCGCGGGCATCATCACGTCGATGTCCGCGCCGGGCGCGACCTCCTGCGAGCCGGGGTCCGGCGGGAGGCAGGCGACGTTGTCGCACACCGGCCTCTCGTCGTACTCCTCCTGCACCTGCTTGAAGAAGTTCACGAACGTGTCGCCGGCGTCGTCGCTCTGGTCGACCGTCTGCGGGACCGGGACGTCCTGCTCGAAGACGTCGTCGAGCGCGTCCTTGATCTCGAGGACCTCGTCCTCCCCGATGTCCTGGGCGTTCTGGAACGCCTGCATGCCGGCGCTCTGGCCCGACTGCAGGAAGTCCTTGGCCTCCTCGCGGAGGCGCGCGTCGACCTCGGGGTCCTCGTCCGGCGGGATGCCGACGGGGCGCAACGAGCTCGAGCTGCCGTCGGCCGACGGCTCGCGGTACTTCCGCTCGAGCAGCTCCACCTTCTTTTTGCGGAGATACTCTTCGAAGGGATCGATCGCCTTGCCCATGGGGTCTGGTCGCTGCCAGTATCGACATTTCGCGAATCGGGCTGTACCCTCGGGGGAGCCCGTCGCAACCCCTTGGGCCCGCATGCGTCGCGTCACGAAGCCGCTCGTCCTGGTGCTCGGGCTCCTCGCCGCCGGATACGGCGTCTGGACGCTCGCGCGGCGCGAGCGGGCCTCCTTCCCGCCGGCCCCCCCCGCCCCCCGCCTCGCGGGCGTGGACACCGCGGCCCTCGCGAGGGCGTCTCATCTCGAGGCGCCCTTCCTCTACCGGCAGGCGCTGGAGCGGACCGTGCGCGCCGAGGACCGGGCGGAGCTCGGGCGCCTCTTCGCGCTGCGCGCCGCCGACGCGTCCGAGGCCCTCGCGCAGGAGATCGATCGGCTGCGCGCGGACCACCGCTACGTGGAAGCTGCGCGCACGATCATGCGATACGCGACCGCATGGGGCGGCACGTCGCTCGCCGCCCGCGCGGACGAGCTGCGCGCCGAGCTTGCCGCGGAGCAGGAGGCGCAGGTCGAACGCCGCGGCGAGGAGGCGATGGCGCTCCTCGACGAGGTCCGCTTCGACGCCGCGCGCGAGGCGCTCCGGACCGGCTGGGAGCTCGAGGCCCCCTACGTCGGGGCGCTCGAGGAGAAAGCCGCGACGCTCGAGCGCCTGATCCGCGTCCGCGAGTACGAGGCGACCAAGAACCCGGCGGCGGCCGTGCCGAAGCCGCGCGACGTCGAGAAGCCGGGATCGGCCCCCGTGCCCCCCCCGCTTCCCGGCGCGCCGCACCCGGACGTGAAGCGGCTCGCCGAGGCCCGCGCGCTGCTCGCGACCGCGCGGAAGGCCTTCGACGATCGCCGCTACGTCGTCGCCGACAGGGCGCTCAAGGACGTCGTCGGCTTCTACGGCGACCTCCGCTTCGTCGCACGGCGCACCGAGGCGGTCACCGCGCTCGCCGCGCTCTGCCGCCACGGCTCCTCGGGCGTCGCCGGCCTCTTCCGCGCGACCGAGATGAAGCGCGACGGCGAGCGCGTGAGGCTCCGCTACACGTTCGAGAAGGAGGAGGAGCTGCTCGACTGGGAGGCGCTCCAGCCCGTGCCGCACGCGGGCGGCGGCTCGTTCGAGCGGATCTCGGGGGGGGTCCGGGGGACGGGCCTCATGGCGCTCGTGCTGCGCGCGTTCTTCGAGAACGACGTGACGATCCGCAGCACCGCGCGGGCGCGCGAGCTTCGCGGCCACGGCCTCGTCTTCTGCCAGGAGGGGCTCGAGACGCGCTTCCTGCTGTGGGTCGTCGCGAACCGCTTCTTCGTCGAGGGCGAGAACTACGTGAAGGAGCGGCCCGGCCACTCGATCCTGATGTTCGGCAAGGGCGTCAACAACGACGTGCCGGTCGACTCGCCGGAGATCGGGTTCATCTTCCGCGGCGACACGATCACGAAGCCGGAGCTCGTCGCGGGCGAGGACGCCGTGATCGCGTTCGCGGCGAGGAACGACACGATGTCGGGCGAGGTGCTCTTCAAGGGGGACCGCGGCGGCCGCTCCGGCTCGGCGCTCGGCGACGACGGCAAGGGGATCGGCCGGCTGCGACCCGGCCTCATCGTCCTCGACTGCACGGCGGCCTTCGGCGACGTGATCGTCGAGGGCAGGCTGCACGCCGACTTCGAGCGCGCGCGCGTCAACGCGCTGCTCGACGCCGCGAGCGCGCTGGACGCGATCGACTAGGGACCCCGGCCCCCGGACCCCCCACCGCTTCCGTGCCGGAGGGCCCGGGAGTCGCGAGCTATATTTTTTTCAGGATCGACGGGCCGCTCGAGATCGAACAGGCGCCCGGGTTCTCCTCGACGTCGATCGACTTCACGCGGCCGTCCTCGACGACCATCGCGTAGCGGCGCGAGCGCGTGCCGAGGCCGAAGCCCGAGCCGTCGAAGCCCATGCCGATCGCCCTCGTGAACTCGCCGTTGCCGTCGGAGAGGAACGTGATCTTGTCCGCGCCGGGCACGCTCTTCGCCCACGCGCCGAGCACGAACGGGTCGTTGACCGCGATGCACGCGATCTCGGCGATCCCCTTCGTCTTGAACGTCGCCGCGTTCTTGGTGTAGGACGGGAGGTGGTCGTTGTGGCACGTCGGCGTGAACGCGCCGGGCACCGCGAACACGACGACCTTCCTGCCCTTGAAGAAGTCGGAAGTCTTGACGGCCTCGGGGCCCTTCTCGGTCATGCGGCGGAGCGTCGCGTCGGGGAGCCTGTCCCCGGCCTTGATTTTCATGTCAGCCATGGCGGGAAATATCGCACGCCGCGCAAAGGAAGGGGAGGGGGCCGGGGGGAGGGGGGCGCGCGCGGCCGGGAATCGGCGGTAGGCTCGGGGTATGGCGCTCGCGTGGCCGGCCGGATTCCCCCGCGTCCCGGATGAAGCGTGGGTGAAGAGCCCGCTCGAGACGCTCGCGCTCAAGTACGACACGGTGGAGGACCACGGCTGGTACGAGAACCTCGAGCCGACCGTCGACGACCTCGCGGCGTTCCTCCGCGACGGCCAGGTGCTCGTCGACTACTCGGGCGGCACGGGGATCCTGCTCGACCGGCTGGTGAGGCGCGTGCCGCAGCTCGCGGCGGGGCTCCTGCTCGTCGACTCGTCGCCGAAGTTCCTGCGGCTCGCGCTTGAGAAGCTCGGCCACGACGGGCGCGTGGCGTTCCGCTGGATCCGCTACCTGAAGGAGGAGCGCCGGCTGCAGAAGCTCGACGAGGTCGTCCCGGAGGGCTTCGTGGCCGACGCGATCGCGTCCACGAACGCGATCCACCTCTACTACGGCCTCGACGAGACGCTGCGCTCGTGGAAGAAGGTGCTCCGGAAGGGCGGGCGCGCGTTCGTCCAGTCGGGCAACATCCGGAACCCGTCCGCGGCGCCGGGGGAGTGGATCATCGACGAGACGGTCGAGGCGATCCACCGCGCGGCGCTCGCGATCGTGACCGACGGGAGCCGGTGGGCGCGCTACCGCGGCGTCGCGAACATGGCGGCGTACG